>JAGQUU010000004.1 GCA_020438345.1 Solirubrobacterales bacterium
AACCGGATCGACGACACGGTGATCTTCCATCGCCTCTCGAAGGAAGACATCGGCCGGATCGTTGAAATCCAGGTCAACGGTCTGACCCGCAGGGTCGCCGAGAAGGACATCGAGATCCAGCTGACCGATGACGCAAGGATTCTGCTGGGCAACCTCGGATACGACCCGACTTACGGTGCCAGACCGCTGAAGCGGGTGGTACAGAAACAGCTGGTCGACCGGCTCGCCCTGAAAATTCTTGAGGGCGAATTCTCCGAAGGTGATTCGGTCGTGATCGATGCTGACGACGGGGAACTTGTGTTCACAAAGAAATAACCGGCGCGTCCGAGGCATCTGAAACCACCCCGGGGGGAGCCGTTTTCGGCTCCCCGCCTTGGGTTGGGGACAGTTCGACCGCTTGCAGCATCACGCCCGTTTAACCGGTCCTTTACTTGCCCTTTCGGGTTTCCGTACTACCCTGTGAACCCCGTCCGGGCACCGGAAGAAGCCCATCACAGGCGGAAATAAGGCTTGAACTCGATGCATCAGGAACCAAACGACAAATGGCAGGACCAAGGGAAGGCACCCGGCAGGCTGCTCTGGCCGATCCGGAGGCTCGGATGGTTCATGGAGAAATACGTTCTCTGGCCGATCGGCGATTCCTTCCGCCGGTTCACGAATTCGTTTCGCTATCGCAGCCCCTTCGCATACATCGGGGTAACCCTGATGGTGACCCTGACGGCCGGAGCTGTCGCCGCGGCTGTCTACTTCTACAACCAGTCGGAGAATCCGGATGAACACCCGGTGGTTGCCGACGCAGCGGCGCCGGCCGAAACCGTGATCCCCCCCGTACCGACCCCGACGACCACCATCGTCACCCCGGACACAACCCCGAATGCCAGCAACGGAGACGACACGCTCCAGGGTGTCGTTCCGAGTTTCGCCACCACTGCGAAGAAGAACGGCAAGCAGGGTGGTAGTCAGGGCGCGAACCGGCAACTGCCGAACACGGTAGTCCGGCCCGCGCCCGTTCCCAAGTCGCCACCGCTCAAGGTGGCCCACAAGTTCGCATCGACATTCGTCGGCTACGAAGTTGGCGAGAAGAACGCTGCAAACCAGTTTCGCAACTCCGCCACAAAGGATCTGGCAAAGGAACTCTCCGAGGACCCGCCGAAGCTGCCTTCAGCCGGACAGATCCCGAAGGCCACGGTTGTCAACGTTGTCCGTGGAAGCAGCGACAAGGATTCGATGGATGTCAGCGTCTCGCTGATGCGGACCGGCGCGACAAGCGAACTTCGACTCGCCCTCGTCAAGGAGAAAGGGAAAGGCTGGCTGGTTAGCCAGGTCCGGGGCTAGGAAGAACCATGGGGAGGATTCGCACAGCACTCGCGACCATCTCGGTCGGCGCCCTGCTTGCCACCGGCCACGCGGCCGGGGCCGAAGGCGCGACACCGCTGACCGATGCCGCGAATTCGACCGCTACCGACGGGGGAGTCACCCCGACCGGACCAACCGGCGTGACCGGAACAACCGGGACCACCGGGAGCGACAAGAACAAAGGCACCGGTGACAAGCCGACCACCGGTAATGGCTCCGGCAACGGCAAGAACCCCGGGGGCAAAGGAAACAAAGGCAGCACCAACAACGGAAATGCCGGAAAGGAGTCAAAGCCGCAGACCTCCGACCCGGTCCCGGATGAAACTCCGAACGAGGTCGTTCCGGAGACAGACAACCCGCTTTCAACAGAGATCACGACCGGCTCCAGCCTCGGACTTTCAGGTGACACGACCCCGGTCGCCGCCTGCGATGGCAGCGCCGGACCGCCCCGCAACCTGATCCCGATCTACATCGAGGCTTCCAACCGTTTCAGCCTCGGAGAGCGCGGACCCCAGATCCTCGCCGCCATCAACTCGATCGAAACAGACTTCGGGCGACTCAACGAAGTCACCTCGTACGCCGGGGCGATCGGCTGGATGCAGTTCATGCCTTCCACCTGGGACATGTACGCGACTGACGGGGACGGGGACGGAAAGACCGACCCGTACAACCCGAAGGACGCAATCCATGCCGCCGCCCGCTACCTGCAGGCCGCCGGAGCGCCGGGTGACTGGTATGACGCGATCTGGGCTTACAACCACGCCGACTGGTACGTCCAGGATGTGCTGGACAAGGCCGCCTGTTACGGCAACCTCGAGGACACGGTCGAAGTAGAAGAAGAACTGAAGACCTATGTCTGCCAGGCCTCGGATGCCCGGGTGCTGGAAATCCCGAACTACTACATGCGGGGCTTCGAGGATGCGGCGTCGCGTTACGGACTCGGCAAGCGCGGCATCTGGGTGCTGGCCGCGGTCGCCCGGCTCGAATCCGATTACGGCCGCGGCATGTCCGCGAAACAGCTAGAGGACACCGGCCCGATGGGTCTCTCCCGGGAGGAATGGAAAAAGTACGGCGTTGACGGCGACGGTGACGGCTACGTCGAGCGCGACGAACCCTGGGATGGCATCGCCACCTTCGCCCGCATGCTCTGGTCCGAGCCGACCCTCGAAGCCGGGCTCTTCGAACACAACCACGCTTCCTGGTATGTCCAGGCCGCGATCGGGGATGCCGGCAAGATCGCCGGTGATTGCGACACGACCAAAACCGAGTGGAACATCGCCTACCCGATCACCACCAACGCGACGGAGATCAACTGGGACAACCTTCAAGTCCTGAATTCGACCGCACAAAATGACATCCAGAACGGGCTGATCGACCCGCGCGTGACCAACCTGCTGGCGATCCTGACCCAGAAGTACAGCATCCTGCTTTCATCACTTCGCTCCGACCACAGCATGATGACCGCCTCCGGCAATGTTTCGAACCATTACGGCGGCCGCGCCATGGACATCGCTGCGGTCAACGGGGTCCCCTGCACCGACCAGTCCGAGGGCAGCCCATGCACCGAGGTGATCCAGATCCTCGCCAGCCTGCCAGATGGTGTCAAGCCGACCGAACTGATCTACGGATGGGACGTTGACGGATCGGGCCCCGCTTTCGCAATGAGTGATCACACCGATCACATCCACGCCGGCTTCGGTCTTTAGCGGGAACTGCTCCGAAGCCGCCGGGAGAAAGACCCCCGGTAACGCCCCGGACCACTAAAGCGTCCGCGCAACGCTGGCGTTGTCGGGTGATGGTTGCTGTGAATGACCGCCGCTGGCCGCTTGCCCGGTCATGCGGGCAGCGGCCAGTACGGGGTCAGCGGTTCAGCAGCCTGCTTCGGACGCTCCTGCAATCACTACCGCGATCGGCGATGCCGATGGGGCGTCAGCCGGGAACGGCCCATCGGGGCCGGTGTCCGACGGGGTGATGACCAGCTGCTCACCGTCACCCATCGCCCCCGGATCGATCGAGAAGCTCGCCTTGTCAGCGTCGGTTCCGTTCGTATCGACCGGTACCTTCCCCCCGGCTCCACCAGATTTACTCTCGTCGGCGCAGACGACAATCTTCACCGGCGTGGTCCTGACCACCGCCGGGACTCCGGCCGCGTTCAGGCTCTCCTCCAGCCCGGCCGCATCATCCAGGTTGTTGACCTCGACCTGAACACTTCCATCAGGCTGGGACTCGACAGCGTACGCGCTTTGAGTATTGCCTCCCGTACTGGTGAAGATCGCGATACCGGCGACCACAGCCGCCAGACCTGCGCCGACGGCAGCGAACCTTCCGTAGCTCCTGGACCGGGTTGGCTGGGGTCGAGGCGCCGGGTTGTCCGCCGATACCTGTCGCAGCTCACCCAGGAGTCGGCTTTCGAAGTTGTCTTTGTCTGTCATGTCATGCCTCCATTGATTGCAATTGTGCGGGTGATTCCTCGTCCACGAGGCTTCGGCGCAGGGCCCGGCGTGCTCGATGCAGCCTTACCCTCACGGTGACCGGGCTGATTCCCAGCGCTTCGCCTACTTCTCGTGGTGAAAGCTCGTCAATTGCCTGAAGCTCGAGGGCCTCGCGTTCACTGTCGGGCAGCTCCGCCATTGCCCGGCCCAGTTCGCGGGACTGCGCACCGGCGTCAATCCGCTCCTGCATGCGGACCAGGTCGTCCTCGCCAAGCAGGGCCCGGCCCTGGATGCGCAGAGTCGCTTCTCGTTCCCGGCCGGCGCGCCTGAATTCGTTGTGAATCGTGTTACGGGCGATTCCGAACAGCCAGGCTCTTGGCACTCCGCGCCGGGGCTGGTAGTTACCGGCAGCGTCGATCGCTGCCAGAAAGATCTCGCTGGTCAGGTCGGCTGCCAGGTGCGGGTCCGAAACCCGACGGGCGACGAAACGCTCGATGTCTTCGACATGTTTGAGATAGAACGTTTCGAGCGCGTCAGGGTCATGCCCGATGTTTGCCACATCGTCGTTGCTCATGCTGGTACTTGGTCGCAGAGACCAAAGCGTTACATTCCCGCCGAAATCCGGCAGCCCCCCGGGTCAGTTACTGGCCCGGGCTAGGCGCGGAGGGACTTCACCTGGAGCTTGCGGCAGGACTCGAGGGCGTCCCAGCCTTCGTTTCCGGCGGTCAGCTTCGAGGGGTCTCCGAAGACTTCGCCAGCGGCGACCTCTGCCCGGAGATTTCGACCGGTAAGGGCCGATGCCGCGTCGACTCCGCCTGACATCGCGCCGACGATGCCGTGGCCGCGGCGGCTGGAGACCCCGCCGAGGATCAGCCCCTCGATCGGGGTCTTGTATTCGAGCCTGAGCGGACCGAACTGGTCGGTGGCAAGTTCGATTCCGTAGGAGGACCCGCCCGTCGAGAGGGTGTATCGGGTCTGGGTCATCGGGGTGGCGGCTTCCTGCCAGAGAATGTGCGGACGGAGTTCCCCGAGCTGCTTTTCGGCCCGGTCGATCAGCTGGTTCATCACCCGGTCCTTGGCCTCACGGTAGCTCGCCTGACGGCTGTATTTCGGGGCGTCATCTGATTGATCGACTCCCCAGACCTCCGGATTCGGAGTCGTCCAGGTCATGAGTTCGATGGTTGAACAGCCGGGAGGAGCATGGCCTTCATGCCCGGGGTCCTTCGCACTGGCCGACGAAATGTAGACCGGCGGGTCGGTGTCGAACTCTCCGTCCCTGATCACGTCGTAATAGGCCTCCGGGTCGTAGCGGGAGTGCAGCCAGTAATTGGTGGCCGGCATCCGCTCGGTGATGTCGAAATCCAGACCGAGATAGACCGTGAAGAGCGGAGTTGCCATGCGGTAGTTGTCGACCTGGTTTCTGATCTCTTGCGGCACCGCGTCATCATCGAGCAGGTCCAGAAAGAGGTGTTTGATGTCCCCGGTGGCGATCACGCTGTCGGTCGGAATGACCTCGCCACCTGTGAGCTCAACCCCGGTCACCCGGTGTCCACCCGCACCGTGAGTTACCCCGTTGGCAGGTTCGACAGAGCGCTGGTCACCGATCGGGTCGGTGAGAATCCGTTCGACCTCGGCGTGGGTACGAACCCGGCCGCCACAGGTGTGGATCAGGTCGACCAACTGGCCGGCCAGTTCCTGTCCGCCGCCGCGAACGTAAAAGGCACCTTCTTGCAGGTAGTGGTCGATCAGTCCGGTATGGAGGACCACCGGGGTCCGGGAGGGCGGGGTCGCATAGTCACCTGCCTGGCCGAGCAACACCGCCCGGGAGCGTTCACTGAGGTAGTGCTCATCCAGCAGTTCAGTCATCGAGCGCATTCCCCAGCTGACCACGGTCGGGGCCTTCTCCAGGTAGTCGGCCAGGTCAGTCTTGCTGTCCGGGATCCCCACAATCCGGAGCTCATCCATGATGTTCAGCATCACGTCTGTAGCTCCGCGCAGGCCTTCCTCTTCCTCGGGAAATGTCTCGACCAGGCGATTGACGTAGTTATCCCAGCCTTTTGGCACCTTGAACTCGAGATCGGGAAAGACAAAGGTGTCGAATCCGTCGGGGTCCAGCTCGGGGAATTCGATCCTGTCTTCGAGGCCGAGGCCGCGGAGTATCCGGGCGATCTCGCCAGTCTTCACCCCGCCGATGTAATGGAGACCGACGTCAAACTGCCACTGGTTCTTGCGGCGAAAGGTCTGGCTGCAGCCTCCGGCCACGTCGTACTGCTCGAGCACAACGACCTGCTGGCCGATTGCGGCGAGATAGGCGGCCGCCGTCAGCCCGGAGAGGCCCGAGCCGATCACCACCACATCCGGCTTGTCGGGCATCGGCGGCACGACCCGTTCCCACACTTGTTCGCTCATTCCGTCGCCAGCCTTTCTATACTCAACTTTGTGACTACTCAATTTGTTGAGTATAAGGCGATTTCGACGAGGAATCCAGTCCGGTGGCTCTGAGGCACGCGGTGCTGGCCGCGCTGACCAGCGAGGAAGGTTCCGGCTATGAACTTTCGAAGCGCTTCGACGCCTCGGTCGCGAACTTCTGGCCCGCCTCATCCCAGCAGGTCTATCGGGAGCTGGACCGCCTGGAAGGCGACGGACTCGTCAAGGCCCGAACTGTGCGCCAGCAGAAGCGACCCGACAAACGGATCTTCCGCATCACTCCCAGGGGCAGCGCAGAGCTGCTCGATTTCATCCGGGGGGAAACCAGACCGACCGTGATCCGTGACGACCTGCTGGTCAAGATCGCCAGTCTGAATGAATCGAATACCGCCGATGTGGCGGCATCGGTGAAGGATCGGATGGAAGCCAGCCAGGAAAAGCTCGCGATGTATGAGACCCTCCGCGCGACTCTGCTTGGGGGAGGCAGCGAAGCTGAATTTCTCGGCCGCGGTCCCGGATCGGAGAACTTTGGTCCCTACCTCGCCCTGAAGCGGGGAATCTCATTCGAGAAGGGCACCGTGCGCTGGTCCCGCGAAGTTCTCTCGGTTCTGGGTTAGAGCCGCCGGAGCGCAGGCGGGCTGACATATGCTGGCGGCAGACCGGTACCGGTCGAGAACATGTCAGAAACCAAGGAGAGGACCAGATGCCCACTTTCGTGATGCTGACCAACCTGACAGCTGAAGGCGTGCAGACCCTGAAGAACAACCCGGGCAGGGTCGCCGAAGTGAATCGCGAAGTCGAGGCGCTCGGAGCGAGAGTCGTCACGCAGTACACGACGCTCGGTCAATACGACTTTGTGACCGTTATCGAAGCCCCCTCCGAAGAGGTGATGGCGAAAGTTTCGATCGAGATGGGTTCACGGGGAACCATGACGAGCCAGACCCTGACAGCGCTTTCGACCGAGCGCCTAGCTGAAGTTCTTTGAGTATCCGCATACTCGTTCTCGGCGGCGGCGGACGTGAGCACGCCATCGTCAAAGGGCTCGCCCGATCTCCGCAACGACCGGAGATCTTCTGCGCGCCGGGCAATCCCGGCATAGCGACGGAAGCCACCTGTCTTCCTGATCTTGATCCGGTAGACCCTGTGGCGGTGACGGCGAGAGCCCGGGAGCTGGAAATCGACCTGGTCGCGGTCGGCCCGGAGGCCCCCCTGGTCGCCGGGGTCGTTGACGCCCTGGACGAAGCGGGAATCGCTGCCTTCGGTCCGGGCGGAGCCGCAGCCCAGCTGGAAGGCTCGAAGGCATATGCCAAGGAGGCGATGGCGGAGGCCGGGGTACCCACCGCCGGGTACGGCGTTGTGACCAGCCGGGATTTTGCTCTGGCGAAAGTTGCCGAGACCGGCTGTCCGGTTGTCCTAAAAGCGGATGGACTTGCAGCAGGCAAGGGAGTGCTCATCTGCCTGAGCGAGGCGGAGGCACACGAGGCGATCGAAGTTTTTTTCACCGAGCAGCGATTCGGTGAAACCACCGTTGTGGTTGAAGAGTTTCTCGAAGGCGAGGAGCTCTCGTTGCTCGCGATCTGTGACGGAGTGAGGGCGATTCCGCTTGCCCCAGCCCAGGATTACAAGCGGATCGGCGAGGGTGACACCGGCCCGAACACAGGTGGTATGGGGAGCTACTCCCCGGTTCAGACAGTGTCCAGCGACCAGCTGGCGGAGCTCTCGGCCACAGTGCACCAGCCGATCGTTGACTTGATGGCCCGGCGGGGACACCCTTTTCATGGGGTTCTCTACGCCGGCCTGATGATGACCAAGGACGGGCCAAAAGTGCTCGAGTACAACACCCGCTTCGGGGACCCGGAAACCCAGGCGGTGCTGCCGCGACTTCAGTCGGATCTGGTTGATCTGTTCCTGGCCTCGTCATTTTCCGATGGCCTCAACGAGAAGGCTGTGAGCTTTTCGGACGAGTTTGCCGTGACCGTGGTGCTGGCCTCTGCCGGCTACCCTGCTTCCGCCTCGAAGGGGGATGTGATCACCGGACTGGAGCGGGCAGCCGAATCAGCCGAGGTAGTTCACGCGGGCACCCGGGAGCAGAACGGGCAGATCGTGACCGCCGGCGGCCGGGTCCTGAACCTGACCGGCTTGGGTCCCGACGCAGCAACCGCGCGCGATCGCGCTTACGATGCGGCAGACGCAGTCAATTTTGATGGCAAACAGATGCGACGGGACATCGCCGAACGGGCGGTCCGGCGCGAGAGAGACGAACAATGAGCGAAACCCCCCAGCAGCCGGAAGCCCTCTCCTCGGTCGAGCAGCTTTTCGAGGAGATCGATGTGGACCAGCCCCAGGTCGGGATCATCATGGGATCAAAGAACGACAAGGGCAAAATGCAGCCTGCGGGCCAGGCCCTTGAAGATGCGGGAATCACTTATGAGGTGCGGGTGATGTCGGCCCACCGCGATCCCGAGCTGGTCGTCGACTACTGCACGAACGCGAAGATGCGTGGGCTGAAGGTGATCATTGCCGGTGCAGGTATGTCCGCGGCGCTGCCCGGTGTGGCCGCTGCCCATACCGAGCTTCCGGTGATCGGGGTTCCGATTCTTGGCAAGTCGCTCGGCGGCCTCGACGCTCTGCTCTCTGCCGTTCAGATGCCCCCGGGTGTGCCGGTGGCCTGCGTGGCGATCGACGGCGCGAAGAACGCCGGCGTGCTCGCCACCCGCATCATCAACCTCGCTGCCTAGGAACCAATGATCGAGCGCTACACCCGCCCCGAGATGGGCGCGGTCTGGACCCAGCAAGCCAAGTTCCAATCCTGGCTTGACGTCGAGCTGGCGGCTACCGATGCCTGGTCGGCCGAGGGTGTGGTTCCGTCTGAATCCGCCGCTGCCTGCCGCGAGAAGGGATCCTTTACGGTCGAGGAGGTCAACGCCCGCGAGGAGATCACCAACCATGATGTCGCGGCTTTCGTCGATGTCGTGGCCGCATCAATCGGTGAGGAAGGCCGCTGGATCCATTTTGGCCTGACCTCCTCCGATGTGCTCGACACCGCCCTGGCGGTTCAATTGACCAAGGCCGGGGAGATTCTGGTTTCCGGTGCCAAGGAGTACCGCGACGCTTTGATCGAGCGGGCCTTCGAGTACAAGGACACCCTGGCGATGGGACGCACTCACGGTGTCCACGCCGAACCAACGACCTTCGGCCTGCGCCTGGCCGGTTTCGCTTTCGAGGCAGACCGTAACTGGAAGCGGCTTCAGAACGCGACCGCCCAGGCCGCGAGGGGCAAGCTGTCCGGCGCGGTCGGGACCTACGCCTCGGTGCCACCGGCAATCGAACGGCGGGTTATGGACGCGCTCGGACTGACCCGTGAGGAGATCGCGACCCAGGTGGTGCCGCGCGACCGGCACGCAGAGTTGCTTTCGGCGATCGCCCTGGCCGGGGCCGGAATCGAGCGTTTCGCAACCGAGATTCGCCATCTTCAGCGGACCGAGGTCCGGGAGGCAGAGGAGCCATTCGCGACTGGCCAGCAGAAGGGCTCTTCGGCCATGCCTCACAAGCGCAACCCGATCCGGACCGAACGCCTGACCGGCCTCGCCCGACTGCTCCGCGGCTATGCCCAGACCGGCCTCGAGAACGTCGCCCTCTGGCATGAGCGCGACATCTCGCATTCAGGGGCCGAACGGGTGATCCTGCCCGATGCCACGATCGGTCTCGACTACATGCATTACATCGCCACCCAGGTCGCTTCGGGGCTGGTGGTCCATGTCGATCGTCTGACGTCGAACCTGGAACAGACCAACGGCGCGATGTTCAGCCAGCGCGCACTCACCGCTCTGGTCGAGAACGGCATGACCCGCGACGATGCGTACCGCACGGTCCAGGCGGCAGCCCACGAGGCGTTTGACGGTGACACGCACTTTCGCGAACTGATCGGCAAGGCCGCCCCGGAACTCGATCTCGACGAGATCTTCGACTTTGGCGCCTACCTGACCCACCTCCCCGAAGTCTTTGAGAGGTTGGAGGAGCTCCGCTAGCGGAGATCTCTCCAACGGACACTTTGGTTCAGAGGAGCTCCGCTAGCGGAGATCTCTCCAACGGACACTTTGGTTCAGAGGAGCTCCGCTAGCGGAGATCTCTCCAACGGACACTTTGGTTCAGAGGAG
>JAGQUU010000044.1 GCA_020438345.1 Solirubrobacterales bacterium
ATTCTCGATTCTGATCTCATCCATACTCAAGGGAGGCTCCTTCCGCATCGAGCAGCTCCTGAAGCTGTTTGATCGCACGATGGATCAGAACCTTGGTCGCACCATCCGACTTGCCCATCGCCCGGGCGATCTCCCGGTTGTCCATTCCGAGTGCAAATCGCATGACCAACGCTTCGCGCCGGTCGTCTGGAAGCTCCTGCAGATTCTCGATTACCGCCCTCAGCTCCTCGCGGCCCTCGACCAGATCCTCGGTCGAATGGCGCGCCGCCGGCGGCTCGATGCTTTCCAGCGGTGTCTGCGGCTTTCGCGATCGGTCCCGGTAATAGTTTGCCGCGAGATTGTGCGCGATCCGGATCAGCCAGGGCCGCAGGGGACGCCCGTCTGACTCCTGCCGGGCCCGGGCAAAGTGCCGGTAGGCCTGCAGAAAAGTCTGTTCGGTCAGGTCCTCGGCGTCGTGATGGTTGCCGATCCGGTAGTACGCGTACGAGTACACATCTTTCAGGTGATCCCGATACAGCTGCTCGAAGGCGCGATCTACGTCCGCCTTCGACTCCGTCGGTGGTTTGGGGTCGGGACCAGACACCACCGCACCTTATCCCGAAAGCATTGGCTCCCGGCGTTTCTCGATTCACGCCGCCCTCCTTGAGTGGCCGGATCGCCTCAGTGCGGCAACCCATTCATCCGAACTGATCCGGCCGGTAGCCAGACCGGCGAGTCCTCTGAGGGCCGACGCGGGGCAACCGGCCGCGTCAACCGTCGCCGCGATCTGCGGGACCGAATCGAGCGCCTCCGAAGCCTGGCCGATGGTCTCGCGGATCTGATCGGGGGCGTTGCCTTTGCCGAGCAGCTCACCGGCGCGACGGTTCCGGCTACCGGAGGCCATCACGGTTGCGAGCAGGTCACCGACCCCGGCCAGGCCGCTGAAAGTTTCGAGGTCCGCTCCCCTGTGAACGGCATAGCCCACGCATTCATCCCAGACCGCAGCGGCCGCGATTCCCGCCGCGTTCAGACCATGTGGTTCCGCCGCAGCCGCCGCCAGCACGGCAGCATTCTTGGCTGCCCCCGCCATTTCGACCCCGACTACATCTCGGGAACGTTCACAGACCAGCCCGGCCCGGTCGAAGACATCCCCAAGCTGCGCCCGGAGGTCGCTGTCACCACTGCCGAGCACAAGGGCAGCCGACCCGGAAACAGCCTCGCGGGCATGTGCCGGTCCACCCAGGCAGGAAACCCCGCGGGCACGGATGCGTTCACTGACGTATTCCGATGGCAGCTGACCCTTCGGGGCGATCAGTCCCTTGGCCAGCAGCAGAACCCCGGCCCTGCGACCGACCCGATCAGCGACAGCACCGATGACCTGGGGGTAGGAAGCCGACGGAACTGCGATCACAAGCAGATCCACCCCGCCAAGTTCGATCTGGCTCGAAGCACGGACCTCAATGCTCTCGGGAAGCCGTACACCGGGCAGGTACGTGGAGTTCTCGCGGGCCATCGCGATTTCGTCGGCCTGGGCCGTGGTGCGGGTCCCAAGCTGGACGTCAAGCCCTCCCCGGGCAAGCAGCACCGCCACGGCGGTACCCCAGCTGCCTGCCCCGATCACTGCTGCCCGGCGCATTGGAGGCAGACCGCCGATGTCTTCCCACTGGAGTTCCACATTCGGCCAGATCCGGTCGGTCACCGAGGCCGCAAGGGCCGGTGAGGGCGATTCGGACTGCGGGAACGACATCGGCCGGCCCATCCGGATATCCACCTTGCGAGGACGGATTCGCAATCCCCGGCGGACGTTCTCGCTCCCGGACACGGCGACCGGGAGGACCGGCGCCCCGCTGCGAAGGGCGAGCCGCCCGACCCCCCGCTTCGGCCGACCGAGCGAGCCCTTTCGAATCCGGGTGCCTTCCGGAAAAATGCAGATCGACCCGCCGCGCTCCAGCACCTTCTCGGCTGTTTCTATCGCCAGTTCATCAGCCTCGCCACGCCGGATGGGGAAGGCACCGACCCGGCAGAGCAGAAACCCCTGCCAGCGTTTCTCGAAGAGTTCGATCTTCGCCACATAGTTCATCGGCTTGCCCCAGGGCAGGCAGGCACCGATCACGAAAGGGTCGAGGAAACTGCGGTGGTTGGCGGCGACAATCGTCGCGCCCTTGATGTGCGAATTCTCCCGTCCCTGCCTCGAAAGCCGGAAGTAGACCAGAAAGAATGGCTGCAGGATGATCCGGGCGAAGAGGTAAAGACCCCGGTTCACCCCATGTCTGCGTGTGTACTCGTGGTAGGACTCGAGCTGCTCCTGGGTCACAGAAGATTCCTACACGAGGTTCCCTACCCGGTTACAACCGGATCTGAACCTGTCATGTCAATTCGGGTTCAACCGGCGGGCTTCACGACGATCGGCGGGCTGATTCTCCAGCCATCAATAGTCCTGACCCGATAGACCGCATACGGCTCGCCGGATTGTGGTCTCGGGACGCTGAACTCTGCGACACCGTCTTCATTGGTCTTCAGATCGAAACGTTCGCTCACTTGGTGGCGGGAACATCCGGTCTGGATTCCGACTACCAGTTCGTCAGGCTCTCCCCCGGATACTTTCACCTGAATTGTGGTTTTTCCGCCGGAGCTGCGCGCCTGGCTCGAAGTGGCCTGTTGACGCCTCCGAATCCCCACGGCCTGTCCAAGCCGGCGCCAACGGGATTGGTTTCCTGCAGCTTCCGCCACGAATTTGCTCAGCCAGGTGTATCGGCGTCGGTTGGTAGGCGAGCTGACCCACCATGTTCCGTCCCGACTCACCGATGTGCTTGCCACCGGGTCGCCATCGAGGGTGTAGACACGGACCCGCTCACCTCTGATCGAGCGATCCGCTACGCCTTCAAAGCGGATCCTCCCGTTGATCCGGTAGATCGCGGTCAGCGCGACTTTCCGCTTGCAGGGTAGTACCGCCGTGGTCGCATCGTCATCCGAACTAACTGCAGCCCGCGATCCGGCAATGCCGGATAAAAGAAGAGCGCCAAGAAGCCCGGAGGTGACCAGGACGACCAATGAAAGGCGCCAGTTCCGAATTGCCTGATCTCCACCTGCCCCCATATTCAGATGTTAGCGCCGGTCTGCGCAATTTTGGGTATCCGGCGTCCGGATTGCCCAGGCAGCGAAATCCTCGATCGCATCGATCGAATCCGAGAAACGGACCGACCTGGTCAGGTCGAAGGAGTGCTGGGCACCAGGGAGCTCGGCGTAGGCAACGGAATTCCCGGCTTCCTCCAGGCTACTTGCGAATCTCCGCGCGTTGGCGACCGTGACGATGGTGTCATGGTCGCCGTGAACGATCAGGAAGGGTGGCGCACCGGGCGCCACATGGTCGAGCGGGCTCGAAGACAGCGGCCCACGCGGCCGCAGGTTGCCGAACTCGAGTCCGCCGTAGTAGCCGTAGAGGCCAATCGCGCCGGCGACTGTGGTGTCGGCGGACTCGAAACCCGGTTGGAGCAGCGGCTCATTCGAAGTCAGGGCTGCCATGGCGGCGAGATGCCCACCTGCAGAGCTGCCCGCGAGGAAGATCCCTGACGGGTCAGCACCTAGTCCGGCCCCTTCCTCCCTGACCCAGGCGATCACCCGCTTCAGGTCGATCAGGTTTTCCGGGAACCGGGATTCCGGGCTGAGGCGATAGTTGGCGCTCACAGTGACCCAGCCTTTCGATGCCAGCCGGTAGTGCATCGCCAGTGATTCACGACGCTTGAAGCCGCTGGTAAAGCTGCCTCCGTGAAGGTAGATGAGAAACGGGCCGGTCACCTGTGGCCCTTGTGGCCGGTAGATATCCATCTTGTTTCTCTTGCCGGCCGGTCCGTAGGCGATATTTGCGAGCCGCTCCACCCGGCGTGGGCGGATCGGGATCGGGGTGAGCAGGACCCTTCCGTATCTCCCACGCTCCGCGATCTTTTGCGCGGTATCGGGGCCCAGGCTTCCGATCGATTCCCGAAGTGACTTCCTCGCAGTGAAGCTGCGGATGAGCAGGACCACCAGCCCGCAAGCCACGAGGATTGCCAGAGCGACCAGGACGTAGCCACCCGCCGAATCGATGTCCCCGTCCGTGAACGCCAGCACGGTGGACACCGACAGCAAAGCGAGCAGCCAGTGAGCCTGCTCGTTGACGATCATGCCTGCCCAGAACGAAACCTTGCCGAGCCGCCGCGGACCACGGATCCGGGGGAGCAGAAGACTGACAGCGAGCCCGAGAATGAGGACCGTGATCAGGTAACCGACCGGCATCCAACGACATTACCCGGACCTCTCGCGGGCTAACCGAAGCCCGGCTCCGGACTTGAACCGGAAACCTCCTGTTTACAAGACAGGTGCTCTACCAATTGAGCTAGCCGGGCAGATGCCGGATTCTTTCAGCCCGGGGTCAGACGGCGACGTCGCGTGTCTCGAGATGCCGGGCCAGCTTGCGCTTTACGCGCTGTAGCGCGTTGTCCACATTCTTGGTGTCACAGCCAAGCAGCTGGGCGACTTCCTCATACGAACGGTCCTCAAGGTAGTAGCCGAGCACGCTGCTTTCCAGCTCCGAGAGAGTTGACTGGAGGCAGGAGACCAGTGAAGCCAGCTCCTCGGAGGAAATTGCCTGGTTGACCGGATCGTGGGCCGACGGCCCAGGAAGGATCTCCTCCATGGTGGTCTCCGACTCGGTGCTGGAGGCGGGTGACTGACCGAACGAGACGTACTGGTTCAGGGGAACGTGCTTGTTCCTTGTCGCGGTTTTCACCGCGGTGATGATCTGGCGGGTGATGCAGAGCTCGGCGAAATTGCGGAAGCTGGACTCGCGATCGGTCCGGTAGTCACGGATCGCTTTGTGCAAACCGATCAACCCTTCCTGGTGAAGATCGTCGGAGTCGCCACCGACCAGGAAGTAGGACGATGCCTTGAGCCGGACGAAACCGTGGTACCGCCGGACGAGCTGGTCCGCCGCGCCACTCCGGCCGCGTTTGGCGAAGGCGACGAGAGTCTCATCATCAGGCTCAAGTCGAGGGTTAGATCCTGTTGCCAGCGATCGTGAACGGGCGCCGCTAACGGCGCTGCCATGGGTAATTGAGGTTGGGGATGCCACCGCACATTCTCCTTAGGAAGAAGGCCTGTGGCGCCACTTACCTCCCCTGGACGCCCTGTTCTGACGGACCAATCTCACACTCAAGTGGAGGTTGACCCTTTATTAGAACCTTAGTTTACATATGCACAGAGTTCTGTCAACTCCGCACCGGCGAAGCTGCAACCGAACTTGCAGACGGAGGGTCTTCAGGATCTTTGGCGGACGGCTTCGAAGATAAGGATCGAAGCGGCCACCGAGACATTCAGTGAGTCCACCTGGCCAGTCTGGGGAATCGCGATCAGCCCGTCGCAGGAATCCGCCACCCGGGGCCGCAACCCCTTTTCTTCGGTGCCCAGCACCAGAGCCGTCCGGCCGGTCAGGTCGACATCCCAGGGTGTTTGACCGGCACTTCCGTCAGCCCCCCAGACCCAGAAGCCGGCATCCTTTGCCTTCTGTATCCAGTCGCTTATGTTCCGGACCCTGGCGATCGCGAGATGCTCCACGGCGCCAGCCGAAGCCTTGCATGCGACCGCGGTCACCGAAGCTGCACGCCGGTCAGGAATCACCACACCAGTCGCCCCCGCGGCCTCCGCGGAACGACAGACCGCACCAAGGTTCCGTGGATCCTGGATCTGGTCCAGCACCACGACGAGGGCGTCTTCGATAGCAAGCAACTCCTCGCCGTCCACATAAGGGAAAGCCTCAACTTCAGCGACAACCCCTTGGTGGTCGGGCGAGCCACAGATCTCAACCAGCTTTGTTTCAGGGGTCTCTGGCGCTTTCCAGACCCGCAGGACCCGCCGCCTGCCTCGA
>JAGQUU010000045.1 GCA_020438345.1 Solirubrobacterales bacterium
GGTAGCGACAGCGTGGAGAAGGTGAAGACCACCGCGGGAGTAATTGAAACCGACCTGGTCGTGGTCGGGATCGGGGCTGTTCCACGCACCGGTCTGGTTGAGGACATTGGGCTCCAATTGAACAACGGAGTGCCGGTCGATGCCGGCCTTCGCACCGAAATCGACGGAATTTATGCCGCCGGCGATATCGCCAATCAGTTCCATCCTTTCTACGGCAACCGGATTCGGGTCGAGCACTGGTCCAATGCCCGTCGCCAGGGTCTCGCCGCAGGTCGATCAATGGCCGGCGAAGAGATCCTCTATGACGAACTTCCCTACTTCTTCTCGGACCAGTACGAGGTCGGTATGGAATACATCGGATACGCCGCGGACTGGGATGAAGTCGTGGTCCGGGGCGATCGGGAAGGGCGTGATTTCATTGCCTTCTGGCTGAAGGAGGGCCGGGTCCTGGCCGGCATGAACGTGAACATCTGGGACGTGAACGAGACGATCGGCGAATTGATCCGTTCACGCCGCGCGGTCGACCTCGCCGCTTTGGCCGACCCGGAAACCGACCTCGCGACCCTGGCCACCTGAGTTCGCTGCCTGAGCTGACCGCCTGAGCTCAACCGGGACGGTAGCGCGGAGTCGCGCGGCAGACTGGTTTCAATCTGAAGGCGTGGAGCCGGCCTTCCGAAGCGGAGCGAGCCACGCTGACGGAAGGGCCGGAGGCACATCGCCGGGGTATACGGGCACGAGCCGCTTCGCCGCCTGGCCGATCGGCCTTGCTTCGATATGCGGGCGCAGGTCCTGGAGGGCCATGGCAAGCCGGATGCTCGTGGCAATCTGGAAATCCGCAGCATTCGGGGTTTCACCACCCAGAGTGCCGTCGGAAACCCAGGCGTCGAGCCGGTCCAGCCACTCCGGCAGCTTCGCCAGGTTGGCCTCCGCATTCTCGTCAGTCGAATCGTTCACCTTGTACTCGCCCCAGATGATCGGGCCTGAGGTGTACGCCGCCACTTTCGGAGGCAGAGGCAGACCCGACCCCTCGAGGAAAGTGGCGATCGATCTGGGTTCGCGGCGGACCGCATTCCAGAGGATCTGCCGCACCGCATGCTGAAGCTCGGCTTCGCCGAAGGCCTCGGCGATAAGGACCTGCCTGCGGGCTTCTTCATCGGCTGGCAGCATTGGCGGCTCGGGCACTATCCGGTCCAGTTCGCGAGCGATCTCTACCGAACCCTGCAGTTTTTCGCCGTTGAATTTCAGGGCCGGAACTGTGTTCCCGGGGAATCCGGCAGCCCGCACCACTCCTTTGTGGATGAGTGGCATCAGGTCAATCGTCCGGTAGTCAATGCCCTTGAAGTCGAGCATCAGCTTGACGCTGACGGCAGGATGCGATCCAGGAAGTGAGAACAACGTCGCCTTGCTCATACCGACATCCTAGGTCGACCAGCTCCGCTCCGCCCCCAGGTTCCGACCGCCCGGTCAGCCCATTGACCTGTGGATGATCGGATTCGACCACCAGCGGACGCCTTGCGGACGCCCTTCCTGCCACACTTGCTGGGCTCATGCTGCTCGTGATCGACGTCGGCAACACCCAGACCCATCTCGGCGCCTTTGAAGGCACCGAGCTGACCCGGCATTGGCGCTTCCAGACCAGGGCGGGTGCGACCAGTGACGAACTCGCCGAGCGGATCTCCGGTCTCATGGAATTGAGAGGTACCGGTTTCAACGACCTCGACGGATTGGTCGTCTCGTCGGTGGTGCCGCCCCTCGGCGCCGAGTACACACGTCTCGCCGAGGAGTATCTGGAGGTCGAATGCCAGCTCGTGGGTCCGGGGATCCGCACCGGCATGTCCATCGAAATTGACAATCCGGCGGAGGTTGGCGCCGACCGGCTGGTTAACGCGATCGCCGCTTACGAAGAGGTTGGAGATGTCTGCGTCGGCGTGGACTTCGGGACCGGCATCAACTTCGATGCGGTATCGGCCGACGGCTCCTACCTCGGCGGTGCAATCGCTCCCGGGGTCGAGATCTCCCTTTCCGCGCTGACCGAGAGGGCAGCCCGGATTTCCCGAATCGATCTCGGTGAACCCAGAAAGGCAATAGGCACCTCATCGCGTGAGGCGATCCAGGTCGGGGTCCTCTACGGATTCGCCGGGCTGGTTGACGGCATCGCCCGGCGCATCAACCGTGAACTCGGCGGTAACGCCCGTTTTATCGCCACGGGTGGATACGCCAACTGGATCGTGCCCTATTCGGAAGAGATCGATGAAATCGACGATCTCCTCACGCTCAAGGGACTGCGGATCATCCACGAACGGAACCTCGGCAGCCGTGGCTGAGGGCGTCGCCCCCACTACGGTCCGATCCCAACCCGCACTCACAGAGAAGTTCGAGATCGGCGGGGTGGAGATCCCGAACCGGGTACTGCTTGCCCCACTGGCCAGTATCGGCAACTGGTTCGTGCGTCTCCAGGCCAAGCGTTACGGTGCCGGACTGACCGTTTCCGAGATGGTCTCCAGCTTCGGTCTTCACTACGGCAACGAGAAGACCATGAACGAGCTGATGAAGATCCATCCTGACGAACACCCGGTTTCGATCCAGCTGTTCGGTCAATCGCTTGAGGCGATGGAATCGGGTGCCCGGATCGCTGCCGGTGCGGGAGCCGACCTGATTGACATCAATATGGGTTGCCCGGTGCCGAAAGTGAGGAAGACCGGCGCGGGCGCGGAACTGCTTTCCGACCCTGAGCTCGCGCTGGATCTCGCCCGGGCCGCGCGCCAGGGGAGCGGGCTGCCGGTCACCGTGAAGATCCGCTCAGGCCTGATGCCCGGAGATCGCTCAGGGTACGACCTGGCTATCCGTCTGGTCGAAGAGGCCGGGGTGGCCGGGATCGGGTTTCACCCCCGGGTCGCGAAACAGGGTCACAAGGGCCAGCCGGATTACGCAATGGCCCGAGAGCTCTCCGAAGCGATCGATGTGCCGATGATCATCTCTGGTGGCCTCAGCGATGCGGAAGCGGCCCTGACCGCGTATGAGCAGTCAAATGCCGATGCGGTGATGATTGCCCGCGGCTCGCTCGGCTACCCCTGGGTTTTCGCCGAACTGACCGGCCGGGAGGTCGAACCGCCGAACCCGGAGACAGTCATGGGCGAGCTGCTTTGGGTGATGGACCGGGCCGAGGAGCATTTCGGCGAAGACCGGGCCGGTCGCTACCTGAGGAAGTTCTACCCGTGGTACCTCGACCAGCTTGATGTGCCTAAAGTCGTCCGCAGTGAGCTCTGCCAGACCGCCGGTCTCGACCGTGCCCGCGAGATCGTGTCCGGAATCGGGCGAGGGGAACCGGTGATCGTGTGATGGCTGAAGCGACGCTGCCCGAGCGAGTTGAGGCCTGGCGCCAGAAAGGCGGCCTTGAGGAGTTCCGTGGACGCCGGATTCACACCTTCTTCCAGGATGGAGATGGCCCGCTGCTGGTCTTGCTCCATGGCTTCCCCACCTGTTCTTATGACTGGCGCTACCTGGTTGATCTGATGCCGGGCCGGGCGATTCTGGCTTTCGACTTTCTTGGCTTCGGGCTCTCCGACAAGCCAAGGGATCATTCGTACACGCTCTCCTGGCAGGCCGATCTGACTGAAGAACTGATCTGCCGCAAATGGGGAAACAGACCGGTGTGCATCTGCGCGCATGATTTTGGATCTTCGGTTGCGACCGAGCTGCTCGCGAGGGACCTCGCCGATGAGCTCCGTTTTGACCTGGGCAGCATGCTTCTGTTCAACGGTTCGATTCTGGTTGAACGGTCGAATCCGACCCTCGCCCAGAAGCTGCTCAGAAGCCCGCTCGGCCCGCTTGCCGCCAGGTTCTCCCATGAGGCGTTCTTTCGCAGGCAGTTCGCTTCGGTCTTCGGCGGCGCCCATCCGATGACCGATCAGGATGCGACTGACTACTGGAGCCTGATGACCTGGAATGACGGCAATCGCCTCGGTCACAAGCTCGTTTCCTACATGGACGAGAGGGTCATTTACGCCGACCGGTGGCACGGTGCGGTTTCCCGCTGGCAGGGTGACCTCAACCTCGCCTGGGGCATGCAGGACCCGGTCGCTGTGCCCGCCATCCTCGATGGCCTCCTGGAGATGAGACCGGACCTGCCGGTCACTCGGATGCCGGAACTCGGCCACTATCCGCAGGTCGAGGATCCGGCCCAGTTCGCGCAAGTACTGGACCGGTCGCTGGCCGCGTCTGGCACCTCGTTATAATCGCCCGTCCGCTGCCCTGCCGGTGCCCTCTGGTGCCGCTCAGGGCGTTCGTTATTTTCAGGGCCGGGGCATGATTCCCGGCCGCCAAGAGAGGTTGATACCTGTGAGTCGCCAGTCTGAAATCACGCCCGAAGGCCTGAAGAAGCTCGAAGAAGAGATCGAGTATCTCTCGACAATCCGCCGCCGAGAGGTGGCCGACCGGATCAAGGAAGCCCGCGACTTCGGAGACATCTCGGAGAACGCCGAGTACGACGACGCAAAGAACGAACAGGCTCAGCTCGAGGCCCAGATCGTCCAGCTTGAGGAGCGGCTGCGCCGCTCTACAGTCGTTGAGGATGTCCCCGCCGACAAGAGCGAAGTTTCTTTCGGCTCGATCGTGCACATCAAGGATCAGGACTCCGGCGATTCGAGAAAGTTCCAGATCGTCGGTTCGACCGAGGCCAACCTCGCTGGAGGCAAGCTTTCAAGCGAATCGCCGATCGGTGCCGCGCTGATCGGTGGCAAGGTCAACCAGATTGTCAATGTTCCGGCTCCGCGCGGGCCGGAAAAGAAGTTCAAGATCACCAAGATCGAAGCGGCCTGAGGCCCGGTTCGCGGGGGCGCCGGCGATGAGCAAGAGCGAAAACCAGGGGGACGGGGCAGGAGATTCCCCGGCCGATGGTTTCGCCGGGATTCTCGCGGAGCGGCGTGAAAAGCTCGACCGTCTGAGGACGGCAGGCGTTGACCCGTTCCCGCATTCCTTTCCGCAGCGAGAGGACATCGCCAGCGTAACCGCCGCTCACGGGGACCTGGAGGCGGGAGCCGAAACAGATTCGGTCCACAGGGTTGCCGGCCGGATCATTGGTCGGCGCGGTCACGGCAAAGCTGCGTTCATCGATCTGCGGGATGCCACAGGTCAGATTCAGATCCACGCCAAGGCCGATGTTCTCGGTGACGCCTACGGACTGCTTGAGAGCATCGACCTGGGTGATTTCATCGGGGTCGAGGGCAGGGCGATTGTCACCCGCCGGGGTCAACTCTCGCTTGAGGTGACTGACTGGCAGGTCCTGACCAAGTCGCTGAGACCCCCTCCGGACAAATTCCACGGGCTCGAAGACACAGAGACCAGATACCGGCGCCGCGAGCTTGACCTGATCGCAAACGAGGAGTCGCGAGAGGTTTTCCGGATCCGGGCCCGGACGGTAAGTGAAGTTCGGCGCTGGCTGGATGATCATGACTTCTTCGAGGTCGAGACCCCGGTCCTTCAGCCGCTTTACGGCGGTGCCCTCGCCCGGCCTTTCGTCACGCACCACAACGCGCTCGATCGCCAGCTCTATCTGCGGATCGCCACCGAGCTTTATCTCAAGCGTTGTGTGGTCGGAGGTATCGACAAGGTTTACGAACTGGGCAAGGACTTCCGCAACGAGGGCATTTCGATGAAGCACAACCCCGAGTTCACGATGCTCGAGTGGTATGAGGCCTACGCTGACTACAACGACACCGCCGCCGAACTGGAGGAACTGGTTTCAGGGGTCGCCGAAAAAGTGCTCGGCAAGGCGGAGATCGAACGGGGTGGCCGGAAGATCAGCCTTGCGGCCCCCTGGCATCGGGTCACTATGCGGGACGCGATCTTTGAGCATTCCGGCATTGATATCGACGAGTTGACCGATCGCGATGCCCTCTCCGACGCGATCGGCAACGAGGACGAGACCGCAGGCTGGGGGAAACTGGTCGACACGATCTTCTCGAAGTCGGTTGAACCAAAGCTGATCGAGCCGACTTTCATCCTTGATTACCCGGAGGAGCTTTCTCCCTTCGCCAAGCAGCACCGCGAAATACCAGGCAAGGTGGAACGCTGGGAGGCTTTCATCGGCGGTGTCGAGATCGCCAATTCATTCACCGAGTTGAACGATCCAGACGAGCAGCGTCGCCGTTTCGAACAGCAGGCGGCAGAAATCGAACGCGGCGATGACGAGGCCCAGCCGTTCGACGAATCGTTCATTGAAGCTCTTGAGCAGGGCATGCCGCCGACCGGCGGTGTTGGTCTCGGGATCGATCGTCTGGTGATGATGCTGACCGGTGCCTCTAGCCTCCGGGAAGTGGTGCTCTTCCCGGCGATGCGGGATTGACCACTGGCTCCTTCAACCCGGGACTAACCCCGATTCTGCCAACCTGGCCGGGTTTTTCACCGATTCTGCCAACCTGGCCGGGTTTTTCACCGCCATATCGTGAAGATCCCGGCCAGTTCGCGGAAAGCGACGGTTCAGGTTCCGGTGGAGCCGGGCATCCGATCGGAAACGCCCGGTGACGGCGATCCAGCCGGAGAAGGCTGCTCGTTATACTGGCTTATTCGCTCGCTCCCTCAAGACCGGAGGTCAGATCCCCAGGGTTTTCCAGACTTGAACAGGGATAGGGCAACCGGCACTTTGGCGATTCAAAAGCCGGATTTGAGGGAGCGAGAGAGAATCAACCTGGAAACCGACCGACCGATCACCGATACTCAGCCAACCATCGAGGTTTGAGGTAGAAGAGAAACTTGTTCGAGAGATTCACAGAGCGCGCACGTCAGGTAGTAGTCCTCGCCCAGGAAGAAGCGCGGACGCTCAAGCACAACTACATCGGCACCGAGCACATCCTGCTCGGTCTGCTGCGTGAGGAAGAGGGCCTCGCAGCCCGGGTCCTCGAATCTCTTGAGATCACCGTGGAGCGGGTGCGTGCCCAGGTGGTGCGGATCGTCGGCTCCGGTGAGGAAGTCACCTCCGGTCAGATCCCGTTCACTCCCCGGGCCAAAAAGGTGCTGGAGCTGGCCCTGCGCGAGGCACTGAGCCTTGGCCACAATTACATCGGCACCGAGCACATCCTGCTTGGCCTGGTTCGTGAGAACGAGGGTGTTGCCGCACGCATCCTCCTGGACTTCGACGCCGACTCGGACAAGATCCGCAACGAAGTCATCCGCATGCTTTCCGGGCCCGGCGGTCGTCGCCCCGGTCAAAGCGCCGCCGGTTCCCCCGGTGGTTCAAGCCAGGGTGAAGCCGGAGGCAAGAAGTCTTCGAAGCTGCTTGATCAGTTCGGTCGCAATCTGACCAAACTGGCCGAAGACGGCAAGCTGGATCCGGTGGTGGGTCGCGAGACCGAGATCGAACGGATCATGCAGATCCTTTCGCGACGGACAAAGAACAACCCGGTGCTGCTGGGGGAACCTGGCGTCGGAAAGACCGCAGTGGTGGAAGGCCTCGCTTCCCGCATCATCAAGGGCGAGGTGCCCGAGATGCTGCGGAACAAGCAGATCTACACCCTCGACCTTGCCGCTTTGGTCGCCGGATCGAAGTATCGCGGTGAATTCGAGGAACGCCTGAAGAAGGTCATGAAGGAGATCGCCTCCAGGGGCGACATCGTCTTGTTCATCGACGAGATCCACAACCTGGTTGGTGCTGGTGCTGCCGAGGGAGCGATCGACGCTGCTTCGATCCTGAAGCCGGCCCTTGCCCGTGGCGAGATCCAGACCATCGGTGCGACCACCCTCGACGAATACCGCAAGTACCTGGAGCGGGATTCCGCCCTGGAACGTCGCTTCCAGCAGATCCGGGTGGATCAGCCGACCCCCGAGCAGACCGTGAAGATCCTCGAGGGTCTGCGCGAACGCTACGAGCAGCACCACAAAGTGCAGATTTCCGATGAGGCCCTGGAGGCAGCCGCCGAGCTGGCTGACCGCTACATCTCGGATCGTTTCCTGCCGGACAAGGCGATCGACCTTATCGACGAAGCCGCGTCGCGAATGCGGATCAAGTCGATGACTGCCCCGCCGGTTTACCGAGACCTCGAGGAAGAGATCGAAACCGCCCGCCGCGAGAAGGAAGCCGCGATCGAGGCCCAGGAGTTTGAGAAGGCCGCCAATCTTCGCGACACGGAACGCCAGCTGACCACCCGCAAACGCCAGCTTGAAGAAGAGTGGGCAGAGGGCGAAGAAGGCGAACGCCCGGTTCTCGGTGAGGATGAGATAGCCGACATTGTCTCGATGTGGACCGGCATCCCGGTCTTCAAACTGACCGAGGCGGAGACCAAGAAGCTGATCCAGATGGAGAGCGAGCTCCACAAACGGGTAATCGGCCAGGAAGCTGCGATCGAGGCTGTGTCGAAAGCGATCCGGCGTTCCCGTGCCGGGATCAAGGATCCCAAGCGACCGGCCGGCTCATTTGTGTTCCTCGGCCCCTCAGGTGTCGGCAAGACCGAACTCGCCAGGACCCTGGCTGATTTCCTCTTCGGCGACGAAGACTCAATGGTCCGCATCGACATGTCCGAGTA
>JAGQUU010000046.1 GCA_020438345.1 Solirubrobacterales bacterium
GCAAAGCTCGTATCCGGAATGCCATGGGGAACTCCTCGGTTGTTTTCATGCCCCCCTAAGCCTGTCGCCGGAAAAACTCGCCCCCGGACACCCGAATCGGCTGCTCTGCGAGAATCAGGGCATGGCCCTCCCGACTGAAGAACAGGTAGAAGAGAAGCTCACAGCAGTGATCGATCCCGAACTCCGGCGCAACATCGTCGAACTCGGGATGGTCCGCTCGATCGAGATCCGGGAAGACGGACAGATCAACGTGACGGTTTCACTGACCACGCCCGGCTGTCCGATCCGGTCCCATTTCCAGGATGCGGTGGTTCAGCAGGTTTCTTCGCTTGACGGGGTCACCGGCGTCGGGGTGGGGTTCGATGTGCTTTCCGATGAGGAGAAGCAGGGCCTCATGCAGACCCTCGGGAGAGGCAAGCTGCCCCAGGGCTCTCTGGCGCAGGTAAACAATGTGATCGGTGTCGCCTCCGGCAAGGGCGGGGTCGGCAAGTCCACATTGACCGCCAACCTGGCTGCGGCCCTCCAGGCCCAGGGCAGTTCGGTCGGGGTCCTCGACTGCGATGTGTATGGCTATTCAATCCCGAGGATGCTGGGAGTGAACGAGAAGCCCGAGGTCAACGCCGAGCGCAAGATCCTCCCCCCTGTTGCCGAATCCGGTGTTGGAACCATGTCCATGGGCTACTTCGTGGACGACAACGCGGCAGTCGTCTGGCGTGGCGCGATGCTCCACAAGGCACTCCAGCAGTTCCTGGAGGATGTCGCCTGGGGCGAGCTGGACTATCTGCTCCTCGACCTGCCACCCGGCACCGGCGACGTGGCGATGTCGGTGGCTCAGTTGCTGCCCCAGGCCAGGATCGCGATCGTCACGACCCCGCAGCCTGCCGCTCAGTCGGTCGCTGCCCGATCCGCCGAAATGGCGGCGAAAGTCGATATTGATGTGATGGGAGTCATTGAAAACATGGCGGGGTTCACTACCCCGGATGGCGAGTCGTTCTCGATCTTCGGCGAAGGCGGAGGCCAGCTTCTGGCCGACGAACTTGGAGTTCCGTTGCTTGGTTCGGTGCCACTTTCGGAGGAGCTCCGCGAGCATGCCGACGTTGGCAGCCCGCTCGCGGTAGAGAAGCCCGATTCACCCGCCGGCAAGGTGCTCAATGACATCGCCCGCCGGATAATCGCGGCTTCGCCGCGTGACCTGCCGATGATCCAGGCCGAACCCGCCGTCGCACCTCAAGCCCCGAAGATGGGGGCAGGGGCCCGCGATCTGCCAGTCGTCCAGTAACCGGATAAAGGTTTTCTGCGGACCGCAACCGTCCGGGACCTTTCCTTGTTGCAACCAGTAATGACCATCTCTGTTCGACAGCTATTCATCGCATTTTCGATTCTGGCACTGGGTTTCATCACTTTTTCCGGTTCGGCGAATGCGGTTCCGAGAGCGCCCGTGGGCTTCCTCAACGTGATGCCCCAGGAGGGGATCACCCGGGCCGATACTGCGCGCATGCACCGGGGCAAGGTGAAGACAGTAAGGATCCCGGTGGCCTGGAGTCAGGTCCAGTCGAGATCACCCAAAGTGTTTGACTGGAACGCTGTCGACTCGATCGTCCGCGTGGCCGCACGTGAGGGCGTTGCGGTCCTGCCCAGCCTTTACGCGACACCACCGTGGATGTACAGGGACTCGACCCGGATGCCGGTTGACGGCAAGTCGCGGCTGATCCGCTGGCGGGAATTCGTCCGTGCCGCTATCGAACGCTACGGCCGTGGCGGTGACTTCTGGAAGGAGCCGGCCCAGGTCAATTCAAGGCTGCCGGTCCGGCCGATAACGGACTGGCAGATCTGGAACGAATCGAACTTTCATTACTTCACCAACCCGGTATCCGCGGCCCGCTACGCCCGGCTCTACAACGCGGCAGCAAAGGTGATCCGCGCGGTGAACGGCAATGCGAACATCGTGGTCTCGGGCCTTTTCGCCCGACCGAAAGGGCCACCGAACAAGGCCCAGAACGCCGCGTCGTTCATCCGCCAGTTCGCAGCCCGGGTACCGAACAGATTTATCGATGTGATCGCGCTGCATCCTTACGCGAAGAACACCGCAACCCTGCGGGGGATCATGCGCGAGTTCCGGGCGGCCGCCAACCGGGCAGGCCTGCGAAGCAAGCCGATCTACGTGACCGAGATCGGCTGGTCATCGGGCCCGCGCCGCAACTCGTTCATGCTCGGCAGCCAGCGGGCCCAGGCCAATCAGCTCAGTTCCGCCTTCACCTACCTGCTTCGAGACCGGCACCGGCTCAAGCTACGCAAGGTGTTCTGGTTCGCGTGGAAAGACACAAATCCACGCGGCGAGAACTGCAGCTTCTGCTACAACATCGGTCTTTTCGCTTGGCGAAAGGGCAACAGGCTGGCTCCCAAGCCTGCCTGGCGTACCTTCGTCAGGTTCACCCGCGGACGCGCCTGAGAACCGGGGAACTGTTGTCAGGCCCTGGCAGCTGAAGGCCAGGAGTCAGGTCGTCGCACCGGATGGTGCGACGAGTCAGTTGCTCTGGAAGTAGGCGGCGTTCTTCTCGGTGAAGTGCGCCCATTCGGCTGGCAGCTGATCCTCGGCGAAGCAGGCATCCACCGGGCAGGCTTCGACACAGGCATCGCAATCGATGCACTCATCCGGATCGATGTAGAGCATGTCGACCTTGTCGTAGCCGGGCTCGTCCGGAGTCGGATGAATGCAGTCGACCGGACAGACCTCCACGCAGGAGTTGTCCTTCTGACCGATGCATGGCTCTGCGATGACGTAACTCATGGCCTCCATATTAGACATTGGGCCCACAGGACCTCCCCCTCGCCGGTCAGAGAAGGTCACCGTCAGCGCACTGGAATTGCATGTGTTGCCGCGCCTCTAGACTGCTGCCCGTGATCCTTCTTACTGGCTCCACCGGATCTATCGGTTCGAGACTTCTGCCCCGTCTACTCGAAGACGGGCACCCGGTCAGGTGCCTGGTTCGCGAACCACGAAAGCTGGGCTCCCACAGGGTCGACGTCCAGATCACGATGGGCGACCTGCGGGAACTCTCGGATCCTTACATGCTGCGACAGGCAATGCGCGGCGTCGACACGGTGATCCATCTCGCGGCCTCGATCCGTGATCAACCCCCGTACCGGGTAGAGGAGCTGAACGGTCTCGCCACGGTCCGCCTGCTTGAGGCGGCCGAGCGCAACGGAGTCAACCGGTTCGTCTTCTTCAGCGCCCTCAACGCCTCCGCGGTTCAACGCACCCGGTTCTTCAGGGCGAAGTGGGTTGCTGAACAGGCTGTCGCCAACTCGCATCTGGACTCGACGATCTTCCGCCCGTCGATCGTGTTCGACCATTCCGATCCCTGGATCACCCTGCTCCGCCGGTTTTCGTTTCTGCCGGCCATACCCGTCTCTGGTAACGGCAAGTCCCGCTACCAGCCGGTCTGGGCCGACGACGTAGCTCGCGCGGTCGAACAATCACTCAAGGCGGACGGTCCGGGTGATCACCTTTACGAGCTCGCCGGCCCGGAGACGATGACCTACGCCGGCATGTCGGAGCTGGTCGGTCAACTTTCCGGAAGGCCTCGACCGGTGGTCAGGATCCCGCTCCAGCTGGTCCACCTCGGCCTCTCGGCTATCCACCGCCTGGTCGGTGAGAACGCATTCGCAACCTGGCAGGAAGCTGAACTGATGAGGGTCACCATGCTCAGCTCCCGAGGCACCGCTGACCTGGAAAGGCTGGGAGTGACTCCCGAATCGATGCGGAAGGTCCTGTCCTGACCATCAAGGAGCTGAAGCAGAACTGGGAACGGTTTGGTGATGAGCGGCCGTTGTGGGCGGTACAGACCGTCAGACGGGAGTGGGACGAGGATGAGTTTTTCCACTCGGGTGTGGAGACGATCAACTGGGTGTTCGACGAAGCTCGACGAGCGGGCGTCGAGAGGCTTCCCGTTCCCGGCACACCCAATCGGGTGCTTGACTTCGGCTGCGGTGTGGGACGACTCAGCCTTGCCCTGGCAGGAGCATTCGCCAGGGTCGAGGGTATCGACATCTCGGAATCGATGGTCCGCAATGCCCGGGCAAGAGCGGCGAAACGCCTCGGCCCCGATCAGGAACGGGTCGGGTACCAGGTCAACGATGCGGCGGATCTAGTTCTCTTCGCCGATGGCGACTTCGGACTGGTTCTCTCGCTGATCTGTCTCCAGCACATGCGACAGGTATTCGCGAAACGCTATATCGCCGAGTTCTGCCGGGTCACATCGCCGGGCGGCATCATTTTCTTTCAGCTTCCGACCCGGCGGACAACCGCGATGCTCCGGCTTCGGGGCACGGTCGGACGATCAGCCCGCCGGATCGGGGGCCGGATGAAGCGCGAAGCCGTGATGGAGATGCATGGCACATCTCGGTGCGATGTTGAGCGGATTCTCGATCGCTGTGGAGTCGACGTGATCGGCGTACGCACAAACGATCTCGCCCCCAGCTGGGAGTCACTCACCTACGTCGGCCGTAAACGCGGACGGTAGCGCCGGGGTCCCTTCGGTTGTGGAACTCGAAGCCCCGAAGCGGGCCGAAGTCTCCGGCCTGTTACTGATTGAGCATGGGCGTAACGCTCAAATGGGCCGGCATTTTCTTCCTGAGCTGCGCGATCGTGGCCGTTTCGGCCGTACTCGGACCGCGGCTGGCCGGGACCAGCGAAGTTTCAACCGAGTTCGGCCGGGTATCTCTCGACCTCAAGCCTTCGCTTGACGGGGGAATCGAAGGGTACGTCCCGGTCGCCGACTGGGGCCTGCGGTTCGAGGGTCCGCCGGTGCCGTTCCGGGCGAGAACCGAACTCAGGACCCTGAATCGCGACGCCCTGCTCCGGGCAGCCGAGGGTGATCAGGACGTCATCGACCTTACCTTGCGCCAACTCCGCGAAGGCGCTATGAGAGCCGCTCTCAGGGCGGCGACCTGGACCGTGGCCGTAGCGATCCTGCTTCTTTTTCTGGCCTGGCTCCTGCTGAGACCATTACGCCCTCGCTGGGCGCTTCCGGTCGTCGGAATTGTCGTCTTGCTAGTCGCCTCCGTAGTTACGGGCCTGGTCGCCAGGTCTTCCCTGGAGCGAAGCTCTTTCGAGAATCCGACCTTCTTTGCCTCAGGCGGCGAGCTTCAGCGAATCCTCGAGGTGATCGACCGGGCCGACGTCGAAAGTCCCTACGGAAACGAATTCGAGAACATCGTTCGCAGCCTCGGCGCTGTGTTGGCCACCGGTGAAGGCCGGAAAGCCGACGGGAAGGAGCTGTACCTCGGATCGGATCTCCACGCCAACCCGCTAGTTATCCGGCCGGTGTCCCGACTCATCGGCAATGAGCCGGTTCTGATCACGGGTGATTTCGGGCAGCGGGGAAGTGCTGCCGAATCCGCCGTTCTCGCGCCCAGAGTCGCGGCGCTCGGCCGTCGGGTCGTGGCCGTGTCGGGCAACCACGACTCGGCTGGCCTGATGCGCCGCCTCGCCGCGGAAGGCGTCACTGTGCTCGACCGGAAGGGGCGGCTCCTGCCCGACGGCGAGTTTCGGCCTCCGCCCGTGATCGATGTCAGGGGTGTGAAAGTTGCGGGCCAGGCGGACCCGCTCGAGTACGGCGGCGACAGTCCGCTGGGTGATCGTGCCGTCACCTTCGATGACCTCGACGACCCGGGCGCCGTCACTTCCCGCTGGATCGCGGAATCGTTGCGCTGGTTCGACTCGCTGGCCGAGAAGCCAGACGTGCTCATGATCCACCAGCACTCGCTGGCAGTGCTCTTCGCACAAGCCCTCGCCGAAGCGGACTACGCCGAGCCACTGACCATCGCGACCGGACACAGCCACAAGCAGGAGTTGGAGAAAATCGGAGCGACCGTCGTCGTCAATCCCGGTTCGATAGGCGCCGGCGGGGCCTTCGATGCCGGTGACCAGGAGGTTGGGCTCGCACACCTCAGGTTCGAGGATGACGGGTCACTCCGTTCCGTCGAGTTGATCTCGGTCGAGCCTTTCTCCGGGGCTGGCAGGGCAACCCGGGTGGCGATCGGATCGCTTTGTCCC
>JAGQUU010000005.1 GCA_020438345.1 Solirubrobacterales bacterium
GCCAAATACAATTCGCGGTTCCTGATGCTTTCTGAACGTCAAGAACTGATTCTCGGACTCGTGGTCGATGCCTACCGGGAAACCGGGCGGCCCGTGGGGTCGAAGGCGATTGCCGAGGACGCCCGGCTCGAATGGGGTGCCTCGACGGTGCGTGCCGAATTGGCCGCGCTCGAGGCCGGGGGATACCTGACCCATCCGCACACCTCCGCCGGAAGGGTCCCGACCGACCTCGGCTACCGGCAGTTCGTCGAATCGCTGAATCCCCGGTCAGTGACCGGCCGGACAACATCTGAAGCCAATCTCGACCTCACCCGTCTGCAGCGTGAAGTTGATGAAGCGATGCGGGAGGCGACCGCGGCACTTGCCCAGATGACCGACCTCCTTGCCCTGGTAGTCGCCCCTCCTCTCGGTACGGCCCGGATACACCGGGTGGAGGCCCTGCTGCTGCAGCCTGAGGTGGTGATGGTGATCGTGATCACCTCGACTGGCGACGTAAGCAAGCGAGCCTTCAACTTCGCTGCTCCGGTGGATCCGGGACTTGTCGAGTGGGCTTCCAGCTACCTGAACGAATCGCTGGCCGGAATTGATCTCGGGGCCCGCCGGATCGCATCGAAACTTGCCGACCCGGGCCTCGCTCCGGTTGAAGCGGAATTCGTTCGGCACCTGGCACCGGCGTTGGTTGACCTGGAGCAGGATCCGGAAAGCACCGTGTACGTGGAAGGCACAGCGAGGCTGCTCGACCAGCGGCGTGCCGCGGACCTGCCGAGGATCGACCAGTTGATGAGTACCCTGGAAGAGAAGGCGATTGTTCTCCGGATGATGCGGTCTGCGATTGACGAGCGCTCCGTATTCCTCTGGATCGGGGCCGAGAACCCGCAGCCCGAACTACGCAACGTGAGCGTGATCGGCGCAAACTACGGGCTGGGGCACCGAAACCTCGGATCGGTGGGAGTGGTTGGGCCTACACGCATGGATTACGAGCGGACGATCGGCTCGGTCAATGATGCAGCCCGTGAGCTCTCCCGCTACTTTGAGTTCGTTTACGACTCATGAGCGACCGCGACTATTACGAGATCCTCGGGGTGTCCCGCGAGGCTTCCTCCCAGGAAATCAAGAAGGCATTCCGTCAGGTTGCCCGTGAACTTCATCCCGACGTCAACGCGCATGATCCGGAAGCGGAGGAGAAGTTCAAGGAGGCTGCCGAGGCCTACGAAGTGCTCTCCGACGACGAAAACCGCCGCACCTACGATCAATACGGACGTGATGGCCTCAGGTCCGGCGGATACCAGTCACAGGCACAGGGTTTCGGTTCGATCGACGACCTGTTCAGCGCTTTTTTCGGTGGTGGCTTCGGAGGCTCGAGGGGTCCCTCACCGGGGGCGGATATTGGTGTGCAGGTTGAGATCGAGCTTGACGACGTGCTGGACGGGACGAGTCGGGAAATCGAATACGAGGCAGTCGCAAACTGCGAGCATTGCCATGGCAACGGGGCCGAGCCGGGCACTCCGATCAAGACCTGCGACCGCTGTCAGGGTGCCGGCGAGTTGCGGACTGTGGCGAATACCGCCTTCGGGCAAATGGTCCGGGCGACTCCCTGTGATCGCTGCAACGGGGACGGCCGGATCGCCGAAGAGCCGTGCAAAGTCTGTTCGGGCCTCGGTCGCAAGCACAGCTCGAAGAAGAGCCGGATCGACATTCCCGCAGGCATTGAATCCGGTCAGCGAATCCGGATCGGAGGGGCCGGTCATGCCGGAGAGACGGGCGCGACCCCCGGAGATCTCTATGTGGAGGTGCTTGTCAAGGAACGCGAAGGGATGATTCGCGACGGACAGGACCTGGTCACCGTGGTTCCGGTTGATGCCACTGCGGCCATGCTCGGTGACACGGTTGAAGTCGAAACCCTTGACGGCAAAGACGAAATCGAACTCGCCCCCGGAACGCAGCCCGGGGCCGAAACCCGGATCAAGGGCAAGGGTCTGCCGCGTCTCGGGAGTTCCCGCCGCCGCGGTAACCACCGCTTCATCTTCAACGTTGTGGTCCCTGGCAAGCTTTCCGAAGATCAGAAGCGGCTTGCCGGTGAGCTGAACGATTCGATCACCGATGCAAACCGGGAACCGAAAGAATCGGGCGTTTTCTCCCGAATGCGCAAGGCATTCGGTTGATCCGGCTGGCTGTCCGCTGCGAGCCGGAGCAGGCAGAATTTGTGCTCGCGGAGTTGACCGTGCTTTCTCCGGGAGGGGTGGAGGAGGTAGCTGGTGAGGGCTTTGTCGAGTTCGCGATATACGGAGCCGAAGGTGAACTTCCCGATCTCGGTGAAGAGGAAGCCGTGATCGCAGGTGGCACGGTCGCGGTCGAAGCGACCGAAGTGGCCGATGACTGGGCTGATCGCTGGCGAACTTTTCACAAGCCGCTGCTGGTCGGCGACCCTGACCGCGGCCCGGTTGTCTGGATCCGTCCTCCCTGGGAGCCGGAGCGTTCCGGGGCGGCCGAGGTTGTGGTGGATCCCGGCCTGGCCTTCGGTACCGGGGCTCATCCGACCACCAGGCTCTGCGTCGAGGCATTGATCGGCATCGCCCGGAGTGGCGGCCCGTTTGGTCCGCTGGCCGACCTGGGCTGCGGTTCGGGGGTGCTTGCGATCGCTGCCGCCAGGCTCGGCTGGGAGCCGGTCTACGGCTGTGACAACGAGGTCGCCGCTGTCGAGGCGGCGCGCGAGAATGCAGGCACGAACGAGGTAGAAGCCCGTTTCGAAAGGGTTGACCTCAGGGCCGGCCTGCCCGGCCTGGCGCCGACCACGGTCGCCAACCTGACTGCCCCGTTGCTGGAAATCGTGGCTGCCGGCCTCGCTCCGGAAAGCCTTCCCGAGACATTGATCTGTTCCGGACTTCTCGCGACCGAATACGACCGTGTGGTCGCCGCGTTCAGTCCGCATGGCCTGGTTGAGACCGGCCGCGACCAGATGGGTGACTGGGGCTCGCTCGTTTTCGGCCTGGAGCACAGTTGAACCGGGCAGAGCTGCCGATCGGCGTTTTCGACTCCGGGGTCGGTGGTCTCACCGTCCTTCACGAATGCCTGGTCTCGCTGCCGGCCGAGGATTTTCTCTACCTCGGTGACAGCGGGCACTTCCCGTACGGAACGAAGCCGGTTGCGGAGCTCCGTGATCGAGCGGGAGCGATCGCGACACAGCTGCTTCAGCGTGGAGTCAAGATGCTCGTGATTGCCTGCAACTCCGCTACGGCTGCCGCCGGGGACGAAATCCGGCAGCTCGGCGCTGAAGCCGGGGTGCCGGTTGTGACAGTAGTCGGGCCGGAAGCGGAGATCGCCGCGTCAATCAGCGGTAGCGGCAGGGTTGGGGTGTTGGCGACGCCGGCGACGGTGGACAGCGGTGCCTACCGGCGGGCGCTCGATGACCTGGGGAGGCCTTTGACAGTGACGGAAGTGGCTGCTCCCGATCTCGCTCCGATCATCCAGAACGGACCTACTTTCGATGAAGAGGTGCTCGGTCTGGTTCGTGGCTATTGCCAGCCCCTGAGCGAGGCCGGCATTGACACTCTGATTCTGGGCTGCACGCACTATCCGCTGGTGGCACCCATGCTGCAGAGGATGCTGGGGCGCGATGTGAGTCTGGTTACCGCGGGGCACGCGATAGCTGCGGCGATTCAGCGGGAGCTGGCCGCAAGTGGCGAGCTGGCCGAAAGTGAGGGTGAGGGCGATTACCGATTCCTCGTAAGCGGCGACGTTGGGACCTTCGTCGAGGTCGGTACCCGGTTTCTGCAGCTGCCCCTTGCCGGCCGGGCAGAGAAGGTGAGGATCTGATGCCGGTGTTACCGCGCTTCCTGGCCTGGGCCGCGGTCGGGGTCCTGTTCATGGTCGGTTGCATCGCACCGGTCGGGTTCCTGATCTGGCTTCCTGCCGCCGTGCTCGCCGGGCTGCTGGTCACTTTGAAGGTCCGGTCTCCACGGTACTTTTTCGCTTTTGTCGGGGGGCTCGGAGTAACTCTCATGACCCTCGGGCTGATCAACGGCACCTACGTGCTGATGCTCCTTTTCGGCAGTGTTCTGGTCGCTGGCGGGATCGTCTTCTTTGCCGCTTTCGGTCCTCGGACATCGCATGCGGATCCGCCCTGATATCCCGTTCACAGTCCGGTTCCACGGCCTGCCAACCCGGGCAGGTACGCTAGGAAGATGCCAGTAGTTGAAAAGATCAGGGAAGACGCGCAGGCCGCGCTCAAATCGGGTGACCGCAAGCGTGCTTCGGCGCTGCGAATGATCCAGGACGTCCTTCAGCAGGAAGCGAAGCTGGGCAAGGGCGATGAGATCGGCGCGCTCCAGCGCGAAAGGAAGAAACGGCTCGAAGCAGCCGAAGCCTTTGCCGGCGCCGGCCGCGTTGAACAGGCAGAAGACGAGAAGTTCGAGGCCGACCTGATCACGGCCTACCTTCCGGTCCAGCTCAGCGACGACGAACTCTCGGATCTGGTCAAGGCAGCGATCGAGCAGACCGGCGCTGCCGGTCAAAAGCAGATCGGGCAGGTAATGGGTGTCCTCAAGGAGAAGGTGGCCGGGCGCGCCGACGGCAAGAGGGTAAGTACCGAGGTGAGAGCGCAGCTTGGCTCGTAGAACGCTGACTCTCGACAATGAAGTGGCAGCTGACCTTGCGGGCTCCGAGGATTCGGTTCTCCGGGCTCTTCGTGAACGTACCTCGAGCAGCGTCCACCTGCGCGGCAATCAGCTCACTCTCGAAGGCGACGATGCCGAGAATGACCGGGCGGCAAGGCTGGTCGACGAAATGGTGGGCCTGATCGAAGGCGGCCACGAGGTTGAAGCGTCGACGGTGGATTCGGTCACAAACGCGATCCAGTCTTCCCGTCGGCCCGCCGAAGTACTCGACGATGTGGTCTGGCACAACCGGAACACAAGGGTTGTCCCAAAGACGGTCAACCAGAAGCTCTATGTGGATTCGATCCGGGAGAGCACTGTCACTTTCGGGATCGGCCCGGCTGGAACGGGCAAGACCTTCCTCGCGGTGGCCATGGCCGCCGCCGCCCTGATCGAGGGCGAGGTCCAGCGGATCATCCTGACTCGTCCCGCGGTTGAAGCAGGGGAGAGCCTCGGGTTCCTCCCGGGCGACCTGCAGGCAAAGGTCGACCCTTACCTCAGGCCGCTTTTCGATGCCCTCTACGACATGCTCGATCCCGACCGGGTGAACGGGTATTTCGATCGTGGCGTGATCGAAGTTGCGCCGCTCGCATTCATGCGTGGCCGGACTCTGAATGACGCCTTCGTGATTCTCGACGAGGCCCAGAACACCACCCCGGAACAGATGAAAATGTTCCTGACCCGGCTTGGTTTCAATTCGAAGATGGTGGTTACCGGTGATGTCACGCAGATTGACCTTCCCCGTGACCGAGACTCCGGCCTGGTGGTCGTTCGGGAAATCCTGACGGGGATAGAAGATGTGAAGTTCATCCGCTTCGGCGGCAAGGATGTGGTCCGTCACCGTCTGGTTCAGAAAATCGTCGCGGCATATGGCGAATACTCCGAACGCGAAAGCGGCCAGGGCAAGGGCAGGCCGTCGCGCCCCGGCACCGGCGAGGACTCTTGACCCTCGAACTCGAGGATGTGCCGGAACGGTTCCGGCCCGCCGTGACCAGGACCCTTGGCGAGATCGAAGTGACCGAAGGTCACCTTGCCATCGAAGTTGTCGGTGAGGAGCGGATCCGGAATCTGAACCGCGAATTCCGAGGCAGGGACGAGGCGACCGATGTGCTCTCGTTTCCGGTCGATGAGGAATCCGGGCCCGGCCCGGTTGAACTCGGTGATGTGGTGATTTGCCCCGAATATTGCGTGAATGAAGTGGAAGCCGTGGTTCATGGAGTCCTCCACTTGTGTGGCTACGACCACGAGATCGACCAGGGGGAGATGCTCGACCTCCAGGACCGGATCGTTACCGGGATGGGAATCGAGCCGGAGATGACCGTGGAGGCTGACAGTGAGTGAAGGAATGCCTGAGTTCGTGGGCGACGGCACCCGTTCGGGGTTCATTGGTCTCGCGGGTCGACCGAACGTAGGCAAATCCACTTTGGTCAATGCGATCGTCGGCGCCAGGGTCGCGATCTCCTCGGTCCGTCCCCAGACCACCCGCCGGGCGATCCGTGGAGTGGCAACCGATCTGGAGGCCGGCACCCAGCTGGTTCTGGTCGACCTTCCGGGGGTTCAGCGTCCCCGCGACGAGCTGACCACAAGGATGCAAAAGAAGGTCGAGGGTGAACTGGCCGGGGCCGATGTTGCCCTGCTGGTGGTCAACGCAGAAGAAGGGGTCGGCCCCGGTGACCGGTTCATCGCTGAGACTCTGCTCGGCGCTCGGGCTGAAGCGGGAGAGCTGCCGATCATCTGCGCGGTGAACAAGGCCGACCGTCTCGGCCGCAACATAGTTCCGGTGCTGGTTGCCGCATCTGAGCTGGCCGGAGTGGATGAGGTGTTTCCGGTCAGCGCATTGACCGGTGATGGTGTCCCCGAACTCGCCTCCCACCTCGCTTCGATCGTGCCTGAAGGCCCCTACATGTACCCGCCCGGAAATCGTTCCGATCAGCCTCGAGAGTTGTTACTCGCGGAGTTGATTCGCGGTCAGGCTTTGATTCGCACCCGGGAGGAGATTCCCCATTCAGTTGAGGTACGGGTGACCAGGGTCGATCAGCGCGAGGATGGCCTCTGGTTTGTCGACGCTGAAATCTGGGTCGAGTCGGATTCGCAGAAACGGATCCTGATCGGCAAGAAAGGCTTCAAGGTCGGGGAGATCGGCAGCGGCGCCCGCAAGGATCTCGAAAAGGAACTGGGCGGCAAAGTCCACCTCGACCTTCAGGTCAAGGTCAAGCGCAAGTGGCGACGGGATGAAGACATGCTCGACCGCCTGGGAATCGACTAGCTACGGGCGTGGTCGAGGGCTCCGGTACGGGGTACCGGCATGGTCCGCCGCGTCGCTCCCCCGAAGGCCCATGCCGGCACCCCGAACCGGGCCCGCAGGATCGCTGGATTCATGTGGTCGTGGGGACCACCGTCTCCGCGTCAGGCTAGATGTCGCCGGAGAAGGTGTCGCATTGGGACGGGTCCCCTGATTCGTAGCCTCGCTTGAACCAGTGGTGACGCTGGGCGGAGGTTCCGTGGGTGAACGAATCGGGGTTCACATTGCCGCCACCCCGGGACTGGAGGCGGTCATCGCCGACTGCTTCCGATGCGTTGATTGCCTCGTCGAGATCGCCCGGCTCCAGCTGGTCGAAAACGGTGGATGCCCAGACTCCGGCCAGACAGTCGGCCTGCAGTTCGTTCCGGACTGAAATCTCGTTACGCGACGCGGTCTGCTCCCGCTTCTCGCGGGCAACCTGATCAGAGATCCCGCCCATGTTCTGGACGTGATGGCCCATTTCGTGAGCGACCACATACGCCCAGGCGAAATCTCCTCCCGCCGACAGTTGCCTTTCCATCTGTTTGTAGAAGCTCAGGTCGAGATAGATGCGGTTATCGGCGGGGCAGTAGAACGGACCGACTGCCGAAGTCGCGTTGCCACAGC
>JAGQUU010000047.1 GCA_020438345.1 Solirubrobacterales bacterium
AAGGCAGGCGATGTAGAACGGGGTCTCCAGCATGTCGCGCACGCAGGTCTGGTCGCAGACCGGCTTGCGGTACTGGCAGACGCATTCCTTACCGGCGTAGGCCTGGGCGGGCATGGCCAAAGGTTAAGGGACCGCCTGAATCCCGCCTCCTGCCGGCGGGAGATCTTCCCGTTGCCGGGTTCGGGCGGGAATCAACCAGGCGTTCGGGCTCTGAGTGCTTCGAGGGTATGGCCGAGACCTTTACCAAGAGGCGTGGTCGGATTCCAGCCGAGCTCTTCTGCTGCGCGGGCCGGGCTAATCGCGATCCGCTTGACCTCACCCGTGCGGGCGCTGGCGAAGCTGGGCTCGAAACTGGCCGAGTCGGGTGGTCCGCTGCCGTTGAGTGAATTACCGGCATCCCGGAGACTGTCGAGCAGTTCGAGCAGCGAGGTCTCGTCACCGGTGCCGAGGTTGACCGGCCCTTCGACGTCGTTTCGCGAAGCGGTCAGAATCGCATCAATCAGATCATCGATGTAGATGAAATCGCGAGTCTGGGTTCCGTCGCCGAAGACGACCGGGTTTTCCCCGGCCAGCAGCAGCTCGCCGAAAATCGCGACCGCACCAGCCTCACCCTTGGGGTTCTGGCGTGGACCGTAGACATTGGCGAACCGAAGTGCGACCGAGTTGAACATATACATGCGGCGGTACAGTTCGAGGTACTGCTCGCCGACCAGTTTGCTCTGCCCGTAGGGACAAAGCGGCGCCAGTGGGGCGGATTCCACTGCTGGCAGGTCGATCCGGCTTCCCTCCCCGTAAATCGCACCTCCCGTGGAGGCGAATACGAAACGGTCGAGCCCGATGTTCTTCGAGGCTTCGATCACGTTGACGGTGCCGACCACGTTGACGGTTGCATCGAACGAAGGTTCCTCGATCGAGCGTCGGACTTCTCCTTGCGCCGCGAGATGAAAGAGGGTCTGGGGCCTGACTGCCTGAAGGGTTTCTTCCACAAAGACCTTGTCAACGATGTCGCCCTCGATGACTTCGGCACCGTTGGTGACGGCAGATTCGATGTTCTCCCGGCGCCCGGAAGAGAAGTTATCGACCAATGTGACTTCGTCACCCCGGGCGAGCAGGGCATCGGCCAAATGGGAACCGATGAATCCCGCGCCGCCTGTAACAAGTGTTCTCATGACCGTCAATCTAGTGAAAAAAATCAGCGAATAGCCTGAGGTTTTCCCGCACATCTGCCCAACCATCCTCGGCGCCCCTGCTACTCTCGCCAGCCAATGCGTCTGATTATCACCGAGAAAAACAACTCAGCCCGGAAGATCGCGGAGATCCTCTCGGGTGGTATTGCCACGGAAAAGAAGTCTTTCACCGTGCCGATCTTCCGTTGGGAGGATGCGGAGGGTGAAACCGCGGTGGTCGGTACTGGCGGGCATTTCGTCGGTCGCGAGTTCCCGGACGAGAAGGTTTACAAGCAGTGGAAGCTCGACACGATTCCCGATCTGATCGATGCGCCGCTTGAGACCGGACCGATCGACGGCAAGAAAAACGTGATCCGGGCCGTACAGAAGGAAGCCAAAGCCGCGGACAGCCTGGTCATCGGCACCGACTTCGACCGCGAAGGTGAACTTATCGGCCTTGAAGCGCTGGAAGTCTGCCTCGATGTCAACCCCGATCTCGAACCCACACTTAAGAGAGCGCGTTACTCGGCCCTGACCCAGGAAGAGATAGAAGGTGCCTTCGGCAATCTCGACCAGCTCTCGTACCCGCTCGCCAATGCTGCCGGCGCCCGTCAGGACATCGATCTGATCTGGGGGGCCGCCTTCACCCGCGCCGTCTCACTCGTCGCCAAGGCTTACGGGGCGAACTTTCTATCGGTCGGACGTGTCCAGAGCCCGACCCTCGGCCTGATCGTCGAACGCGAGCTTGAACGCCGCGCCCATGTGGCAAAGCCGTTCTGGGAGCTCTTCGCCAAGTTCGAACATCCGAGCGGCCACAGCTTCGAGGCCCATCACACAACCGACAAGTTCTGGGACAAGAGCGAGGCCGATGCGGCCCTGAAGGGGACAGACAGTCCAGGAACGGTCAAGTCGGTGACCAGTCGCAAGTCATCGAGCAAGCCGCCGACCCCTTACAACACGAACTCTTTCCAGGTTGATGCCTCAAGTCGTCTGGGGATCACGCCGAAGCGCGCAATGGACCTCGCCCAGGACCTCTATGACGATGGCTTCATCTCGTACCCTCGGACCGACAACACGATCTATCCTGATTCGCTGCCGCTTGAGAAGACGATCCGCTCGCTGGTCAAGATCAAGGATTTCGCTGCCGCGGCACCGATCCTCGAAAAGCCCCTGGCTCCGACCAAAGGCAAGAAGTTCGACGCAGCCCATCCGCCGATCTACCCGACCCATGCCCTATACCCGAGTGCGCTGGATGGCCCGAAGGCGAGGGTTTACGAGCTGATAGTCCGGCGGTTCCTTGCCACCTTCGGCGAACCGATGGTGACCGAATCCACCCGGGCCGACATCGAAGCCGGTTCCGAAACGTATTTCGTCCGTGGCAAAGTGGTGCTCGATCCCGGTTACGCCGGCATTTACACCTATGCCCGCTCCGCCGATGAAGAGATTCCCGCCCTCGAGGAAGGCCAGCAACTCGCACTTGAGGGCCAGCCCTGGCTGGTTGACAAGGAGACCCAGCCGCCCGCCCGGCTTTCCGAGGCGAAGCTGGTCCAGTTGATGGACGAGCAGGGGCTTGGCACGAAGGCGACCAGGCCCGACATCATCCAGAAGCTCTACAACCGGCGTTACGTGCGTAACCACCCGCCGGAGCCGACCGCGACCGGCATCGCCATGTACGAGGCATTCCGGGAGTACGTGCCTGACATGGCGACCGCCGCAATGACCTCTTCGCTGGAAGGCGAGATGGACGAGATCGCCGAAGAGAAGATGACCAAGGACGAGGTTGTCGAAGACAGCCGCAGGCTGGTCCACAAGACATTCAAGGACCTCCTCAAGGGTGAGGAGGCACTTTCGAAGATGATCTGGGAAGGCATGGACCAGGACCGGATCCTCGGGCCATGCATCGTCTGCAAGGAAGCGGGCCGCACCAAGCCGGATGGCTCGCCGAACGTGCTGCGGATCATCCGGGCCAAGAAATCAGGCAAGTCCTTTGTGGGCTGCAGTGGCTGGGAGGCTGACAACCCGGATTCCTGCGACCAGACCTTCCCGATGCCGCAGCCGAACTTCTATGAAGTGACGCCGCTCGAGGAGAACTGCTCGATCTGCCATCGCACCCCGCGGGTAAACGTAAAGACCAGGGGCCGCGCCGGCCGTCCCTGGAAGCTCTGCTTCAACGATGACTGCCCGACCATGGTCGAGATGCGCGAGAAGAAGGCCGAACGCCTCGCCGCCAAGGAAGCCGCGAAGAAAGCCAAAGAACTCGACGAGGCTGAGGCGAAGAAGAACTCCGGAAAAAAGAAGCCGGCCGGGAAATCCGCCTCGAAGAAGCGAACCAGGACGGTCGCCGCAAAGATCTCGAACCCGCCCGATCTCGGCACCCGCCGGGTGAAGAAGGCCGGATCCCGCAACGCGCCCAAGAAAAAGGGCTGAGGCGGGGGCGTGTTCATCACGCTTGAAGGTGTAGACGGTTCAGGCAAGTCCACCCAGGCCGCGCTACTTGCCGAGGCGCTTGGAGCCAGTGCGGTCTTGCTTCGGGAACCGGGTGGGACCGAGGCGGCAGAACGGATCCGGCTCCTCCTGGCTGATCCGGAGACCCCACTCGATCCGCTGGCCGAACTGCTGCTCTTCTGTGCGGCCCGGGCTGATCTGGTCAATCGTGTGATCAAGCCATCCCTCGCTCAGGGGAAGGTCGTGATCTGCGATCGCTTCACCGATTCGACCATCGCCTATCAGGGTGTTGCCCGAAACCTCGGCATTGTCCGGGTAAGGGAAATCTCCGAGGTGGCGACCGACGGCTTGGCACCGGATCTCACCCTGCTGCTCGAGATCGATCCTTCTTTCGGGCTCGACCGGGCAGAGTCAGATGACCGGTTTGAAGCCGAGGGAGTCCGCTTCCAGGAAAGGGTGGCCGAGGCTTACGAGGACATCGCCCGCCGCGAGCCCCGCCGGGTCATTCCGATAGATGGAAGGGGCTCACCCCAGGAAGTACATCGGTTGATCATGGACGAAGTCGAGTCGAGGCTGCCCGCGTGACTGCTCTCGCCGAGGCGAGCCTCCACCAGCAGCGGGTCGGCAGCGAACTCGGCCGGGCCCTTGATCAGGGCCCTTCGCATGCCTACCTCTTCCGGGGTCCGTCCGGGTCGGGCAAAGCAAAAGTCGCAAGGGCTTTCGCCGCCGGGA
>JAGQUU010000048.1 GCA_020438345.1 Solirubrobacterales bacterium
CCGGCCTGAGTTCCGGCTTGACGTCGAACACGGTGATTCCGATACCGGTGACGCTCTGGTTGCTGAGTGTTACGAAATGGGCGTCACCGTCACCGTCTGGATCCACTGCCTCGACATAGATGACTTTGCCGGTTGCGACCTCGCAGTTGGTCAGGTCAGGCGGGCAGGCCATCTCCGGCAGGGTCGGTTCCGGCTCCTCTGGCCGGGATGGACTCACCGGCTGCTCCTGCGACGGGTTCCGGTCGGTCCGTCCGGACGGACGCTCTGCCGTCTCGTCATCGCCCCCGGCAAGCAGAAACCACGCCCCGACCATCAGGCCGGCAGCCACCACCGTGAAGACCGCGAAAAGCTTCAGCAGCGTTACCGGGGTCCGCGCTTGGTGATCCGCTTGCCAACCTGGAGCAGCGGTCCGGCCCCGGACTTGAGCGCCTCAACCCGCTGGCTGCCCTTTCCGTAAAGCAACCCGGCCGAGGACTTCATCGCCTGGGCCAGAGTCTCGTCGTAGGGATGCCACCAGAAATTCCGGGTCAGACCCGGTTCATATGTGACCAGTTTGATCTCGACGCATTCGTAGAAACCGAACTTCGAATGCGAATGGCCGAGCCCTGAATCCTTGATGCCACCCCAGGTGCACTGACAGGCACCATGAGTGAACATGTGGTCATTGATCCAGACCATGCCGGACTCGATCCGGTCGGCGATCCGCTCGCCCCGTTGCCGGTCTTTAGTCCAGACCGAAGCACCCAGGCCAAACTCGGAGTCGTTGGCCAGGTCCAGGGCCTCCTGATCGGATTCAACAACCATGATCGGCAGCACCGGGCCGAAGATTTCCTCTTTCATGATCCGCATCTCATGCGTGACCCCGGTCAGCACAACGGGTGCGATGAAGTTGCCCTCGGGGAAACCTTCGATGTCGACCGGCCCGCCGCAGCGGAGTTCGGCTCCACTGGCAACCGCGTCATCAACCAGCTCCAGCACCAGGTCGTACTGGTCCTTGCTGACCATCGGTCCGATCTCCGTGTCGACCTCAGCAGGGTCACCGACCTTGAGGGCGCTGGTTCCCGCGACAACTCCGTCGATGAATCTTTCACTCACTTCGCGGCGGACATACGCACGCTCGATACCGGCACAGGTCTGGCCGGCATTGGAGAAGCCACCCCAGACAGCTCCGGAGATGGCGAAGTCCACGTTGGCGTCCTCGAGCACGATCATCGGGTCCTTACCGCCCAGTTCGAGCACGCAGCCCTTCATCAGCCTGGCGCATTCTTCGCCGACCTTGTAACCGACCGGGACCGAACCGGTGAAGAAGATCTTGCCGACGCTGGATTTGGTCAAGGCGTCACCGATCCGACCGCCACCGTGGACGGTGCGGATCAGGCCCTTGGGCAACCCGGCCTCTTCGAAAACGCTCTGGATCGCCTCGCCGAGCAGCGGGGTGAGGCTGGCCGGTTTGAGTACGACGCCATTGCCGCACATCAGAGCGATCGCAATCTCCTGCATCGGAATGGTCCACGGGTAGTTCCAGGGGGCGATCACCCCGACCACGCCGATCGGCTGGTAGCGGAACTTCGAGCGTTTGGTCTTGAAGAACGGCTGCGGGTAGGAGATCTTCTCGTCCTTGAGGATGGACGGTCCCTCCTTGGCGCACCAGCGAAGTGCGTCTATCGAAGGGATCAGCTCCATCGTGTAGCACTCGGAAATCGGCTTGCCCTGTTCCCGGGAAAGCAGCGAGGCGATCTCGTCGAGGCGGTCATAGAGAACCGAGGCCGCGCGCTTCAGGTAGGTCGCCCGGTCGGAAGGGGTCAGCTCCGCCCAGGCCGGCTGGATCTGGCCGACCTCGTCGACGATGCCCTGGACCTGGTCCGGAGTGATCGTCTCGACGCTGCCGACGACCTCGCCGGTAGCGGGGTTGAAGGATTCAAGCGGCGGAGTGGAAGCAGAAGTCGTTTCGGCCGCGTCGGCGGCAGCGGTTTCAGTAGCCATGAAACGAAGTGTACGCCGGAAAACAACTCGGTCGGAGACCCCCAGTCCGAGTCTCCGACCGACACAGCACCCCTCCTGGCGTTCTGCTCAAGCTGGGTCTGATGATGAAAACCCGGCGAAGCCGGAAAAGTTTTGCTGAACAGCTAAACGTTGCCTAAGCGTTTTCGGCTTGGTTACTGCCCTTCGACGGCTGGCACGCCGACATCCCGGTCAGTGGAAGCTACTCCTGGTCTGCCTGATCTTGACCGGGCGCCTGGCCACGAATTCTGGCCGCGGCATCACGTCGCCGGGCCAGCTCCGATTCGAATCCGTAACGGGTCGGCTCGTAGAAGCGCCGGCCCTCGAGGCCTTCCGGCATCAGGGACTGGCTGGAAACCCCGCCCTCCACATCGTGAGGGTACGCATACCCCTCGCCCCTTCCGAGTTCCTTCGCGCCGGCGTAATGACTGTCACGAAGGTGGGCCGGCGGCAGCTTCGGTCCGTTGTTGCGAACCTCCTCGCGGGCCGCGTTGATTGCCGCATAGGACGCATTCGACTTCGGTGCGAGCGCGAGATAGGTCGCCGCCTGGGCCAGGTTCAGCGCTGCCTCCGGCATTCCCACACGGTCCACCGCAGCTGCGGCCGAGGTTGCGACGGCCAATGCCTGCGGATCGGCGTTGCCGATGTCCTCCGAGGCCAGGATCACCATGCGGCGGGCGATGAACCGGGGGTCTTCACCACCTTCGATCATCACCGCCAGGTAATAGAGCGAGGCGTCGGGATCGGAGCCGCGGGTCGCCTTGATCCAGGCCGAGATGTAGTCGTAGTGGTGGTCCCCACCCTTGTCGTAGGCGATCGCCTGGGCCTGAAGGGCATCTTCCACTTCGGGCACGCCGGCCTCCCCGCCAGCGGCGGCCAGCCGCTCGAGGGCCGAGAGGGCAGCACGGGCATCTCCAGAAACCCGGTCGGCAAGGATGGCCAGTGCATCCGGGTTGACTTCAACCCGGCCGGCGACACCGTGTTCGGTGTCCCCGAGAGCCCGTTCGAGCAGGGTCAGGATCTCCGGAGCACCAAGCGGTTTCAGTTCATAGATCTGGCTACGCGAGATCAAGGCCCTGTTGACCTCGAAGTAGGGGTTCTCAGTGGTCGCACCGATCAGGGTCAGCACCCCGCTTTCGACCGCCGGCAGCAGAGCATCCTGCTGGGCTTTGTTGAAGCGATGGATCTCGTCGAGAAAGAGAACGGTGCGGCGTCCATGCTGCCGACGGTCCTCGGCCCTTTGGATCACGGCCCTGATCTCGGGCCGGCCCGCATTGACCGCGGACTCCTCCTCAAAGGCGCCGTCGGAGGTGGCAGCAATGATCCGGGCGAGAGTCGTCTTGCCGGAGCCGGGCGGCCCGTAAAGGATCGCGCTGTGAGGCCGGCCCGCCTCGACCGAACCCCGGAGTGCGGTGCCTGGGGCGAGTATGTGGTCCTGGCCGACGACCTCGTCCAGCCTGACCGGACGCATCCGCGCCGCAAGCGGAGCATCCGGTCCGGCCCGCGATATCCCCGGACCCTCGGGCTCGACTTCACCGGAATCGAACAGTTGATCGGTCACCAGGTGAGATTATTCCCGGTTCATGAGTCCCGTCGAGATCGCGATCCTCCTGGTCTGGTCCTTCTCTGTCTCTCTTGCCGGCGGGATGGTCGGCCTGGTACTGGGCAACCTGCGCCTGCCGGTCGTGGTCTGGCTCGGCAGCTCCGCAGCCGCAGCCGCAGGGGCGAATGTGGCGATCTCCGGCCTGGCCGCGCTCACCGCGACCATCGTGCACATTCGAAACGGGCGGCTCGATCCGAAGCTTTTTCTATGGATGGCACCAAGCTCGTTCGCCGGCGCGGTTGCCGGGGGCCTGCTGGCCGGGGTGCTGCCCGAACGAATGCTGCTCGGCGCGATCAGTCTGATTGTCCTCTACGGCGCGGTTGAGGTCTGGCGCTACCGACGCCCGAAGGATTCCGATTCCGGCGACCAGCCCGATCGCAGTCGACTGCTCACCGAAGCTGTGTTGATCGGGTTCGGAGTCGGCTTGCTCGGCGGCTTTGTGGGCCTGATCCTCGGTTCTCTGAGGCTGCCGGCGATGCTCAAGTACATGTGCATGAGTCCGGCCAGGGCGGTGGGCACCAACTCGGCAGTCGGCGTGGTGGTCGGGGCGGGAGGCCTGATCGGCCACTTGCCCTCGGGCGTAGATTGGGACATCCTGCTGATTGGTGCCGCCACCGCTATCCCCGGGGCAGCGTTTGGTGCGAGGCTGACCGGGCGCCTCCCGGAAACGACGCTGGTCCGGGTGATGGCTGCCGTGTTGCTCATATCCGGACTTACGATGGCCGGACAGGCCATCATCTGATCGTTGATGGAATCAATAGGGAGAAAGCAGCTGGTTCGGCGACTGCCCGAGATCACTCTCGGCCTGTTGATGCTCATTTGCGCGGTACTGCTCCTGTCGCTGACCGCGCCGATCAGCTTCCTGAGTGACGAGTGGCAATTCATCTACTTCCGCCAGGGCTTCGACCCGGGAACGCTGCTCGCCCCCTATTACGAGCATCTGGTCCTGATCCCCAATCTGCTCTATTCATCCTCGGCCTCGGTTTTCGGACTGGATTCCGACCGACCGATGCAGGTGCTGGCCACCCTCGGGTTCCTCGGCCTGAACGCGTTGCTGTTCGTTTATTTGCGACGACGGACAGGCGCCTGGGCGGCGGTAATTGGCACGTCGCTGATCCTCTTCCTCGGAGCGGCCTTCGAGGATCTCCTCTTCGCTTTCCAGGTCAACTACTACGGATCGCTGGGTTGTGGCCTGGCGGCTCTGATTGCGCTGGACCGGGATGACCGGAAGGGTGACATCGCTGCAGCCCTGCTGCTGGTCGCGGGGATCGGCTTTTCCAGCATGGTCTTCCCGTTTATCGCAGCGGTCGTTGTGGAGTGGATGTTGAATCCGCGTGACCGGCGCCGGCGGATCTTCGTTCCCGGCGCGGCGATCCTGATCTGGATCCTCTGGTGGCTGGGGTGGGGCCACGACGCCGATTCCCAGGCCGGCCTCTCCGGGGTCACCGAGTTGCCGGGTTACCTGTGGAAAGCCATCCCGGCTGTGTTCACGTCAATGGCCGGGCTGGCCACTGGTGATGGAACCTCCCCGGATCAGCCGCATCTGATCTGGGGGCGGTTGTTTTTCCTGATCGCCCTCGGGGCGGCCGGCTGGCGGATCCACAAGCTCCGCCGGGTTCCGCGTGATGTCTGGATCACCCTTGCCGCGGCGGCGGCCTTCTTCGTGCTTTCGGGACTCAACACAAGCAACTTCCGCCTGCCGACATCGAGCCGCTACCAGCTGCCGGGAGCTCTTTTCATTTTGCTGATTGCGGGAAACCTTTTGCGAGGAGTGAAGATCCCGAGGAATGCCCTCATCGTCTCGGCCCTGTTGACGGCGCTGGCGGTCTTCGGCGGTGTCAAGCTGATGGAGGAGCAGGCGAGTGAACGGTGGCATCCGGCTTCACAGGCGAGCCGGATCGCGTTGGGAGCGCTTGACATTGCCGGGCCGGCGGTGCAACCCGGCTACCAGATCGATTTCCGGGTCAACGCTGAAGAGGATCAACTCATCCCGATCGAGCTCTACCGGGAGAGCAGCGCGAGGCATGGTTCTCCGGGAATGGACATCAATGAGATAGCTGGATCCGAAGCGGCCGACCGCGCCCAGGCTGATTCTGTGCTGATCGATGCGACCGGGATACATCTGGATGGGCTGGTCGGACCAGTGGCGGGACGTTGCCGGCCGATAAGGGGGACGGAGGGAATATTCGGGCCGCTTGAACTCGGACCGGGAATGCATCTGATTCTGAATCGGGGCCGGAGCGAACTTGCCGTCACTCTGAGCCGCTTCTCCGATCCGCCCGGCCTCCCGGTCGGATCGATTCTGCCGGAGTCGCGGGTCGGGCTCGACCTGCCCCGGGACAACTCGACCAGACCCTGGAATGCGTATTTCAGCGGCGCCGGACCGGTCAGCGTCTGCCCCGCCACCTCGCAATAGTTCGCTCCGCCTGGAGTATCAACCGGGCAGCCAGGATCCTCTCTTGAAGATGGGCTCCCTGAATCCGCCCGGCCCGACTCTTCTGGCCAACTCATGGATCGTCCGGCTGGCGCAGACAGGGCCGGAGAGCCGGTGGTTCAGGTGGCGGTTTCGGTTGCGCTCTGGTGTATCTGCTGGAGGATCTCGGTAATTCCGAACCGACGCTTCCAGCTCGGATAATCACGCTCGAAAGCACTCAGGTCGGAGATCCACCAGCGGTGATCACCGATCCGGTTCTCCGAGCTTAGGGTCCAGTCAAGTTCGCGGCCGGCGATCTGTTCTGACTCTCTGATCGCCTCCAGCATTGAACAGTTGCTGCCCCTGCCACCGCCGATGTTGTAAACCGCGGCCGGCCTTGGAGCGGCAGCAAACTCGAGGAATGCGGAAACAAGGTCATCGCAGTGGATGTTGTCCCGGACCTGCTTGCCGCCGTAGCCGAAGACCGTGTACGGCCGGCCGGAGACCACGCACTTCATCAGATACGCGAGGAAGCCGTGAAGCTCAGCGCCGGCATGTTGAGGACCGGTCAGGCAGCCGCCCCTGAAGCAGACGGTCGGCATGTCGAAGTAGCGGCCGTATTCCTGAACGAGCAGATCCGCCGACGCCTTTGACACCCCGAAGAGCGAATGGGTTGACCGGTCAATCGACATCGAAGTGTCGATGCCCCCGTAATACTCGTGATCTGCCGGCAACTCAAGGCGGGTCTCGGTCTCGATCAGGGGAAGGAAGTTCGGCCTGTCTCCGTAAACCTTGTTTGTCGAACAGAAGATGAATGGGGCATCTGGTGATTTGGCCCGTGCTGCTTCCAGCAGGTTGAGCGTGCCGAGCGCGTTGATTCCGAAATCGGTCTGCGGGTCCCGGGCCGCCCAGTCATGCGAAGGCTGGGCTGCCGTGTGGATCACGAGGTCAACATTGCCGCGGCTGAAAACCGCATCTACTCCGGCCGCGTCCCGGATGTCGAGATCAACCTGCTCGAAGGAATCGAGACTTGCGGCGAGCTGCTCGCTGACCGGACGGGTCGAGGCTTCCGGCCCGAAGAAGCTTGCCCGCATGTCGTTCTCGATCCCGATCACATGCCAGCCGTCCTCGGCCAGCTTGATTACCGACTGGGAACCGATCAACCCGCCTGAACCGGTAACTATCGCTGTCTTCACTTCTGCTTCACCTTCATCCTGAAGAACTCGAATCGCAGGTCATCACCCGCACCGAACACAGCGATCGTACGGGTCGCGGGGATCGGCGAGGTATGCCCTTCGTGGGCCCGCAGGCGCCGGCCCGCGTCCAGCATCAACCCCTGGCTTGCCACCGCGGGAATAAAGTGGATGAACGCGCCCGCCGAGTTTTCGATGTGACGGACCCGGGGACGGAACAGAAGCGAGCGGATCTTCTCGACACCACTGACTTCGGCTCCCTCGATCCGGACCAGCACCACCTCGTCCGGACCGGGGACCGGCACCGGGACCGTTTCCCCTTCACTTGCTTCCGCGGTTCCGGCGGGCAGCTGTTCACCGCAGCGGTTCGGGATTCTGCCCAGCAACTGCCAGCGCTCCTGACTGGCGATCGGGTGGAAGTGACATAACGTCGCGACAGCCTGGGCCGGGGCATCCCAGGCGATGAGCCGGTTGTCAATGCTGCCGCCGTTGCCTTCCCGCAGGATCCGTTCCGGACCTTCCGGTGAAGCGATCGAGGTGGCGTTCAGGTCATCGAGGGCCGGGGAGTAGGCCGCATAGTTCTGGAATACGGGTACTGGTGACCAGTCGAGTCCATAGGCCCAGACCACCTCGGCCTCCCACGGTTCGACGCTGACGCCCCTGCCTTCAAGTCGCTCAAGGAGTTCCGGTTCCAGCGCATAGCTCAGCACCGAATAGAACCTGTACATGTCGGCCAGGTTCTTGCGCGCATCCTTCTCAAAGATGATCCTGCCGCCATCAATGAACCGCTTTACATTGCTGACCGGGTCCAGCCGGTCACGGACGGGTGAATCGATCTCCCTGATCGCAAAGAAAGAAAACAGAGCGATACCGGCCAGAGATACGGGAAGCAGCGCACGACGAACCGGCACGGCGATCCAGAGCAGAGCGATAGTGGCGAGGAAAATCGTCACGTGCGACGCATCCGCCCTCACCACACCCTGCTTGTACGAGGTGAAGGCAACAAGGAAGGCGATGGCCACCGCTGCGATGCGCGCCCGACGGTTCGGGAATTCACCAAACCAGGCCCAGAGAACGGAGCCGGCGACAATCGCCGCCAGTAGCACCGGCTGTTTCCAGCCGGAAGTGTCGAGCGCCATTCCTTCGCTGTAGCCCAGGGTCACCCGGGCGGCGTTGATCAGAAAGTCGGGAACCGCCTCGAGCGACTGACCGGCTATCAGCCAGAAGAACAGAGAACCTCCAGCCAGCGCTCCGGCGAAAGTGGCGATATGTACCCGCCGTGGACCGGCCCCGATCAGACCGACCAGGAGAAGGACCACTGCAAGCGGTCCGATTGAAAGTTTCATCAGGGCTTCCGCGGCCGCCCAGACGCCGCCGACCGCCGCGTAAATCAGGAGGTGCCGGTCATCCGGCCGCTTCGCAACGACTGCCATCGACGCAAAGAGCGCAAGAGCCACCGATTGCTCGACCCCGGGCAGGATCGCCACGATCAGTAGCGAGATCAGAAAGGTCGGGATCCAGCTCAAGGACCGGCGCAGAATCCAGACCAGCGAAACGCAGTAGGCGATGAAAAGAAGCGATACGTAGAGATAGGAGATCAGCGACAGGCCGGGATAAAAGAGCCATGGCAGCTTCATGAAACCCAGCGGGCCGTAGGTGAAAACGATCTCCTGTCCGAACTGGAGCTGGTCCCGGGCGGCCATGTAGAGCCCGCTCCACCAGCTCACATCCAGACCCGGCGCAGGCAGCGCAAATGTCGGGGCCCAGGCCAGCAGCGCGACCAACACCCCCAGCACCCAGGTCGGTGGACCGTCGCTTCGGCCAGCCGACTTCAACTTCGCCAGGGCTTCCCGGGAGAAACTCACCCCTGGTCCGATGCTCGACGGTAATCGCCGCGGCTGAGGTGGTACTCGAGCCAGATGTAGAGCACGATGAAGAGATACCGGCTGCCCATCTCCCGCATTGCCAGTTTGGCTTCACCGGCAGTCCGGTTGGTCCAGGATGTTGGCACCACCTTGAAGCTGTGCCCACGGGTGACCGCCTTGAGCGGAATCTCAACCGTCAGATTGAAATGCTTTGAAAGCAGTGGGCTGATGGTCTCTATGACTTCCCGCCGGTATGCCTTGAAAGCGTTGGTCGTGTCGTTATATCCGAGCCGGAAGAGCACGTTGACGAAACCGTTGGCGATCCGGTTGACGAAGAGTTTGAGTCGCGGATAGCCGGTTACGACCGCGCCCCGCATGAACCTCGACCCGAAGGCGCAATCCCATCCCTCATCGAGGATGTGGTGGTACATGACAAGGTCCTCCGGATCGTCGGAGCAGTCGGCCATCATGATCGCCACACCGTCGCCGTCAAACAACTCGAGTCCTGCTCGCACAGCCAGGCCAAAGCCACCCGAATACGGGGAGGGGCGGCAATGGACGTTGGGGTTCGTTTCACCGGCTTCCTCGACCAGCCGACGGGTCGCGTCCTTGCTTCCATCATCGATCACCAGGACTTCGTACTCGATCGTTTCGCGCTCCATGACTTCAACCACGCCGTCGATCGTCTTCATGATCGAACCTTCTTCATCACGGGCCGGGATCACCACTGAGAGCTTCATCCCAGCACCTTCCCAACCCGCTCACGGTCCGACTGAAGCCAGGCATGGATGTCCGTGAGCACGCATTCAGCGTCACGCTTCGGCCGCCAGTCCGTGTGGGTGTGGAGCCGGGAACAATCGGAGATGTAAAGCGGAACATCCCCCTCACGATCTTCTGGAACCGCAGCTATTTCCAGGTCGTTGCCCGTCAACCGGGCACAGATCGCCGAGGTTTCCTGCAGCGAGAGACTCACCTCGCGACCGCCGCCGACGTTGAAGGTCTGACCGGTCCATGAATCCGGAG
>JAGQUU010000049.1 GCA_020438345.1 Solirubrobacterales bacterium
AACCCCTGATCGGCTGCGTATGTGACCAGCGCGGCACCCTGGGCGGCGTCATTTGGAACCACCCGGGCGTAGTTCCGGTCACCGGAGGGGTAGAGCGAATCCGGGGTTCCTTCGGTGCAGGTGTCAGCTGATTCAGTCAGGCAGATCGCGGTGTTGCCCGGCGAGACCATTGCCAGGGCGCCCCCATCGGCCTGGTTGAGGATCGGAATCATCGCCTGGGCACAGCCTGAGTTGTATGTCCCGACAACCCCGATCACTGACGGGTCATCCGTGTAAGCCGTGGCGTTGTCCTTGCAGGTCTGTTCATCCCAGAGTCCGGTATCGGCAAGCGAGTCATCGCAGGCCTGAAAGCCAATCGTGGTGTCTCCGGCCTTCCATCCGGCCTGTTCGAGAACCTGGGTGACCGCATCGTTCATCTGGGTTGACCGGTCCTTCGAATCACCCTGGAGTGGCAGGTCGGAAACGAGCAGGGCATCCGGGGAACCATCTCCCTCATACGCGACGTCTCCGCAAGTCTCGATATCGACCCCGGCGACCGTGGCTGAATCATCCGGTGAGTCATCGCTGCCTCCGCAGGCGACAATTACCATCGCCACGACGAAGACCATCCCGGCACTGAGCAGCAACTTCATTGCTTTCGGCACGCTCTTTCCCGTCTGTAGGGGCCTCCGGGGACTGACCGGATACCCAGGATTCTGTCCGGCACCTGAACGCTGTGCGGTTTCTCTCTCGGGGTGAGACTACATGCATAGGCCCCGACTCACAAGAAATCGGCCAGGAAAGAAAAAACCTGCTCTTAGCGAAGAACCGGCGGTTCCGGCGTTGACTGAGAATTGCCGAACCCGTAGGTTGCCCATATCGCCTGAGCCGGACGGAAGCCCGCACTCAGGTAGTGGGTGAGGCAAGTCCAGGACTGAGGGTTCCTGGCAGTTGTCCCATGCATCACAGTCAAGACGATATCCCCGAAGGGAGGACCGCCCGTGGAAGTTGCCGCCACTGCCGATTCGAATTCAATTGCCAGCAATCCTGTACCTCAGCACTTGCAGGCGCTGGAACGAGCCAACCGGGTAAGACTTGCCCGAGCCGCTCTCAAAAGGTCAATTGCGAGTGGTGAAGTACCGATCACCAAGGTGATCACCGAATGTCCCTGGCAAACCGAAAGCATGACTTTGTCCGAGCTGCTCCGCGCCCAGTCCCGCTGGGGCCGCACAAGGACCCGAAAGCTCCTGGCCTCGGTCGGCCTGAGTGAAAACAAGAGAATCGACACCCTGACCGAACGTCAGAGAATGCTCCTGGTCAGCCAGCTCCGACCTCACTGAGAAACTGAAGGCCCGAAACGGGCGGCTTAGCGTATTCGGTAGCTGAGACCGCCCGAGGCTTTCTCGAACGACCGCCGCAACCACCAGAACGCGGGCACGGCAAGTAGCACTCCGACGGCCAGGCACTGCCAGAGCACGAGCTCCGCCAGGAAGTAGGCGAGGCCCGTCACAACCACGAAGCCAAACCCCGCAAGCAAGGTTGTGTGGGAACGGTAGCCAGCGAAATGCTCACGCATTGAAAGCTCCAGACCTCCAAGTGAGCCGAGGCCGAGGCCGATCATCAGCTGGGCTCCGTTCTGGTTTACGGCTCCGAGGACGATGAAGACCAGCCCGGCAAGAACCGCCAGCTGGACCAGCGGGAAGTTGCCCCATGGTGCCGGCGGCCGGACATCAGGAGCCTTGGCTGGTTTGGCGGGTCGGGGCTTCCCCGCCGCGCCTTCGACCACCGCTGAGTCCGGCTTCGGCTGACTGGGTCTACGGCGCTTCTTGCTCTTGTTTCGACTTGCCATCGACCAGGGAGCGTACCTGCGCGGCGAGTTCATTCGCGTCGGTTGAACCGATTTCGGCCCTTTCGAGCATTCCACCGGTCCGGAAGAACAGGAAGGTGGGGCAACCTCCAACCCGGTAGATGTTCGAAACGGCGCCATCCCGGTCGACCCCGACCGTGACCCGCCAGCCGTGCTCCCTGATCAGTTCCCTGACCCGATCCCTGTCGTCCCGGATATTGATTGAAATGAACCCGGCTTTTCTCCGGAACCGGCGGGCGACCTCGTCAAAGACATCCTGCTGGTCGATGCAGGAAGATGCTCCCTTGGTAAACCAGAACGACATGACCAGCGGCCGGTCGAAGTAGTCGCAGACCCTGAGAACATCGTCGCCGGCCACAGAGCAGGCCTGGTCCGGATCGATGTTCGCATCTCCTTCCAGGGTCGAAGTTGCAATTGGAACCGCGAAAGGCGCAGCCTGTTCTCCGATCCCGACCTGGCCGATCCCGACCGTTCCGGAATCGGTCGACTTCAACATGTTGAAAAGGACGACGATGACGATGATCAGAAAGGCGATTCCAAGGACGGCCACGTAGTTGAAGGGCCGCCGGTCCTTCATCGCCGGTCCAGCCAGACCAGCATCGCCGGCAGAACCAGGGCCACCCCCCCGAGGGCCACTGCGAGATCGACCACCGCGATCAGACCGAAATCCCGGAGCATCGCGACATCACTGGTGGCAAGGGCGGCAAATCCGGCTATCGCGGTCAGGCCGGAAGTGGCGACCGCGAACCCGGTACGGCCGTATGTGACTCTCAGCGCGTCGGCCAGTCCGGCGCCCGCTTCCCGTTCCTGAAAGTAGCGACCGGAGATGATCACGCCGAACTCGGTGGCAATGGCTGTCACCAGAACCGCCAGAACCGTGGAAAGCGGGTTCAGGGAAAGGTCCAATGCGGCCACAATCAGGGCTGACCAGCCGCCGGCCACGACAATCGGAACGATTGGGATCAACACCCGCTTTGGAGAACGGTAGACCAGAAAGAGCATCAGGCCCACGGCGAGGATCCCCGCAGCGACCAGCAGGTAGCGCGAGTCGGCGAGCTCGGCGGCCGACGCCGCGACCACAACCGGCAGCCCCGTCACCGTCGCATTAACGCCCGGTGGCGGCCCAGCCCCGTCCCTGGAACTTGATACTGCCTGTTCGATCCGCTCGATCACCTGCTGCTGACGATCGACCGAACCGGCACGCAGTGCGAAAGCGACTTTTGCCATGGTCGGGGCTTCGTTGTCAACCAGGCCACCGGCGACGATCGCTTTGCGTTCACTCACCGGCAGGGCGCGAAGCACCCGGCGAATGTCGGCGGCCGTGAGCCCTCGGGCCCCGGGGTCGACAAAATCGGAGATCGCGGGACCGGGGCAGAGTTCCGCCCCGACACAATCCGGGTCCTCAACCAGGTACCCGGACTCGTTGAGGATTTCGTTCCTGACTTCGTCGGCCCAGGCGACCACCTCGGGGTCGGTGACATCCGGCGACTGAATGATCAGGTCGATCTCACCGGATGTCCCGGTCGTCTTCTCGACATTGAGCAGATCCTTGACCACCGATGCCCTCGAAGGCAGGAGCTGACCGATTTCGGCCTTTACCTCAGCCTGGGTGCTCACCGCCCAGCCGACCGCACCCAGGACCAGAGCGAGAGCCAGAACCCGCCCGGGAGCAAGAATGGCGGCTGCCAGAACTGGCTTGACCGCACGCTTGGCATGACTCGCGACTCTGCCCGAACGAGGCCCGGGACGACGGTCTCCACGCAGGGCCAACAAGGCAAAACCGGTCATGAAGGTGACGACGAAACAGACCAGCACACCACCCGCCAGGAGCAGCCCGAACTGTGAAACCAGAGGTACCGGGGAGAACATGAGCACCCCGAAACCCGCCGCGGTCGCAATGCAGGCGGTGGCGATCATTGGTGCTCCACGGGTGGCCACTTCCCGAGCTGCCTCCGGAGCCGGTATCCGCCCGGTTTCATCGAACCGGGCCTGGATCTGCACTGCGTAGTCGACGGTAAGGCCGATCAGGATCGGCGCCGCGCCCAGCGCGGCCAGAGAAAACTCACCACCGGCAAGTCGCAGCAATCCGGCAGAAATCGCCACTCCGGCAAGCGCCATGCCAAGCGGAAGAAGCCGCCAGATTGAACCGAAAGTGAAGAACAGGGCCAGACTCATCAAAAGCACGGCCACCCCGGCGAGGATCAGCACCCGGACGGGCAGTTCGTCGTTCAGCCCGTTGAACACGACTGGCGACCCGGATAGGACCAGCTCGGAACGTCGAAGTTGGGTGGAGGGATCACCGACTGCCTGCTCGAAGAGCCGGATCGTCTTCGACCTTTCCTGATCGGTCAGGTTGCTCCGCAGACGGATGACGATCTGTGCGGAGTCACTGGAAGGGAAAAGGTAGTTCAGCTTTGGTTTCGGTCCGGCCGCCAATCCGCCCGATTTGAACACCACCCGGCGTATGAAGGTCGGATCACGGAGGCTCGGTGCTTCGGTTATCCCGTACCGGGAAACTATCTGGGCCGCCAACTGCAGGAGCCGGGCCCTTTCTGCCGCTCCTGCCGGTGTGTCGGGAAGTGAAGCGAGTCTTTTCAACTGCCGGTTGTAAACCTCGGTTATCCCCGCGACTGCCCGGCCGAGGAAGGTGGCGGGACCGGACAACAGCACCACCGGATCAAGCCTGGCGATCTGCTCGCAGATCTTGAAGAGGCTCCCCCGGCCCCGCTTGATCTTGCCGGCCAGACAGGTTTCCAGGACGGCCAGGCGGTCGAGATTCCGGGTGCTGAGGGTCTCCACGAGCGGCCCTTTGGCCATCACCACTACCGGATCCGAACCGAAAACCCGTTCAGCGGCAGCGTTGTCCCGGTAAGCCTCGGAATCCCGGTCAAAGAATGCGTCGGTCACATCCTGGGACCCCATTCCGGCCGCGAGCCAGATTGAAAGCACCCCGAGAACCAAGGCAAGGAGAACCACCGGCCAGGGCCGGCGCGCAGTTGCCGCGGCAACGCTGCCGAAGAGCTTGGGACCTTTGATCAAGGCGTCCCGAAAGCGTGGCCAAAGGCCCTAGACATCAGTCCATCGCGAGCGGGCCGACCACATCAGCCTGCAGGAACTGGTGAACGAACTCGTTGTCCGAATCGAACAGTTCTTCCTTCGGTCCGCTCTCGACGATCCGTCCCTTCCAGAGCACCGCAATAAAGTCGGCTATCCGGCGTGCTGTGCCGAGGTCATGACTGATCACCATGTAGCAACCACCATTCTCGGCGTGGACTTCCTTGATCAGTTCGCAAAGCAGGGCGGTACGGACAGGATCCAGGCCGGAATCGGGCTCGTCGAACATGACGATCTCGGGGTCGAGCACCAGCGCCCTGGCGAACCCGGCACGCTTGCGCATCCCTCCCGAAAGTTCGTTCGGCATCTTGTCGTGAGCTTCGCCGAGACCCACTTCGCGAAGTCGACGCGTGCATATGTGCTCGATCTCTTCTTCGCCTTTGTCAGTGTGCTGACGGAGCGGGAAGGCCACGTTGTCAAAGATGTTCATCGAACCGAAGAGAGCACCATCCTGGAACAGAAGGCCGAACTTCTTTCGCATTTCGAAGAGATCGTCGTCGCTCAGGTCGGGAACCGAGTCGCCCTTGACTATTACGTCGCCGTGGTCCGGGTAGAGCAGACCGACAATGTGCTTGATGAGCACGCTCTTGCCCGTTCCCGATGGGCCGAGCACCATTGAAATCTGGTCGTCAGGCAGGCCCAGGTTGAGTCCGTTCAGGATGCGGGTACGTCCGAACTGTTTGACCACATCGACGATTTCGATCGCGTTATTGGTGGTCTTCTGTTTGGGCCCCGTGTGCCACTTGTACGGGTCGTGATCACCGGGACCGACTCCGGGGATGATGAAGTCACGCCCGAGAACCGCGCCGTCAGATGCCACGAAGCCCTTGTCTTCCGCCGGTTCGGGTTCATTGGTCACCGCAGCCTGGACGGATTCTGCGTCCTCAAGCTCCTGCTCGCCGTCACCGATCGAGTCGTCAGCAGCAGCGGCTTCATCAGCCGCCTCCATCTCGGCCGCGACTTCTGGCTCGCCGGTACTCTCGACCGCGGCCTCGACCTCAGGTGAATTGATCGGGGTCTCTTCCGAGCCCTGTCCTTCTGGTGTTTCTTCTTTTTCGCTCAAGCTCTCACCCTCCAATCGGTGCTCTCGGGTTCGCACCCCAGAAGACCAGCGTTCCCAACATACCGATGATATGTACCAGCACGATGTTCAGAACCATCGATTTCGCGGTCGCGGTACCCACACCCACCGGACCGCCGGAGGCCGTGTACCCGTAGTAGCAGCCGACCAGAACGATGGCTGTCGACATCGTCATGGCCTTTATCAAGCTGAATAAGACGTCCGGCGGGTTCTGGAACATC
>JAGQUU010000050.1 GCA_020438345.1 Solirubrobacterales bacterium
AACTGGCCAACTGCGCCGGCCGCAGCCGCGGTGGTTTCAGAGGACATCGTCGCGGCGAGGAAGACCCCGTGGTTCCAGTCGAATGACTCGGACACGAGCGGCACCACGCTGGCCCTCCGGCCACCGAAAAGAAACGCGTCGATCGGCACACCGGCCGGGTCTTCCCATTCCGAAGCGATGGTGGGACACTGGGCGGCCGGCACCGCGAAGCGGGCATTCGGATGGGCGGCCGGGGTTTCCGAACCGGGACTCCAGTCGTTGCCATGCCAATCGATCAGGTGTTCGGGGGCGGGACCGATGCCCTCCCACCAGATGTCTCCCTCATCGGTCCTGGCACAGTTGGTAAAGATCGTGTTTTCATCGATCGAAGCGATTGCGTTCGGATTCGAGTCCGGTCCTGTACCGGGGGCGACACCGAAGAACCCTGCTTCCGGGTTGACCGCACGAAGGCGACCGTCGGAGTCGAACTTCATCCAGGCGATGTCGTCGCCGACCGTCTCCACGGTCCAGCCTTCCATCGTCGGAATCAGCATCGCGAGATTGGTCTTGCCACAGGCGGAGGGGAAGGCGCCGGTCACGTACTTGACCTCGCCTTCGGGACTGGTCAGCTTGAGGATCAACATGTGCTCAGCCATCCAGCCTTCATCGCGGGCCATCACCGAGGCAATGCGGAGCGCGAAACACTTCTTGCCCAGCAGAGCGTTGCCGCCATACCCCGAGCCGTAGGACCAGATCTCGCGGGTCTCCGGGTAATGCACTATGTACTTGTTGTCCGCGTTGCAGGGCCACGGAACGTCGGTCTGACCCTCGTCCAGCGGCATGCCGACGGAATGGATGCAAGGCACGAAGTCACCTTCGTCGCCAAGCACTTCGAGCGCACCCTGGCCCATCCGGGTCATGATCCGCATCGAAGCGGCGACATAGGCGGAATCCGTGATTTCAACCCCGATATGGGCGATGTTCGAGCCGAGCGGACCCATCGAAAACGGCACCACGTACATGGTCCGCCCCTTCATGCAGCCTTCGAAGAGCGGCTTGAGATGCGCGCGCATCTCGGCCGGGTCCTTCCAGTTGTTGGTCGGGCCGGCGTCCTCTTCCTTTTCGGAGCAGATGAAGGTCCGGTCTTCGACCCGGGCCACATCACCCGGGTCCGAAAGCGCCAGATACGAGTTTGGCCGTTTGGCGTCGGAAAGCGTCTCGAATGTACCGGCCGCGACGAGTGCCTCTGCCAGTGCGTTGTATTCCTTGGCCGAACCGTCACACCAGTGAATCGAGTCGGGCTGGGTCAGCTCGGCGATCTCTTCTACCCAGGCAAGCAGCCTGGCGTTCTTGGTGGGCGCGGTCGCCTGGGTCGTCTCACTCACTGGCGCTTGTCAACTCCTTGGTCTACGCGTCGCCGAATGAAGCGACGCGGGGTTAAGCCGGTTAACGAATTGTGACGCAGATCGGGTACCTCTTGCGGTCTGCCCGCGGCTCGTCTGCGGTCAGGTACCGATCGCAAGGACTGGACGTGACCCGACATCCCCCTACCGCGATATGTGGTCCCCGGCCGATCGGTCGTTTTTGATCGCCTTCTCGGTGAACTCCAGAGCCGCCTCGCCGACGCTGATCCGCCAGTCAACGATCACGGGGACTTCATCTCCATGTCCGCTGGCTTCTGCCCGCAGGTCCCGGAGAATGTCCTCGATTCTCGCGCGTTGTTGTTCAAGCAGAGGCGAAACGGTCAGTCCCCGGCGCTTGAGAAGTACCAGTTTCAGGATGAAGCCCGAGCGGAGATTGCGCAGACGCTGTTCCGGCTGGTACAGCCATTCATCAACCATTGCCCGGCCATCCCGGGTCGCTGTCATCTCGACCCGGGCCGGTCCACCCTGGCCCGGTTTCGATGCCGCCACTTCGATCAGGCCACGTTCCCTCAGGACTTCAAACGTGCGGTACACGAGCGGCTGCCTCACCGTCCAGATGCGGCCGACCTCACCTTCACGGGACGTGAGAGCCGCGAGGCCATAGCCGTGCCGCGGCTGCTCGCATAGCAGCGCCAGCACAGCCCATTCCCCGAGCAGGAGTTCTTTCTTGACCCTCACTCAGGTCAGCATACGGACCCATCCGGGCCCTGGTGGGTGGATCCGGCGGATCTTGAAGCTACCCGTCAAGTGGGACCAGTTCGATCCGATTCCGGTCCAGCACAGCCCAGGCTGGTGCGCCGGGCTCCAGCCCCATCTCACTGGCTTCAGCCGGGCGGCATTCGACCTGTACCGGCCCGATCCGCGCCTCGACCCGGTCCCGAACCGGGGTGAGCGCAGAAACCCGTCCGAAAAGGGCGTTCGCCGGCACCGCCTCCCGTGGCAGATCTCCGCGAAGCACCTCAACCTCCCAGGGTGCGATCACCACCCCGACCGGGCCGGAAAGTTCACGGTCGGCCACGATCGTCTGCCCGTCCTCGAAGGTGAGGGTCGATTTGCCCGATCCGTCGGGCCGGGACACCGCTGGCAGCAGATTGTTGCCGGTCAGAGTGGCCACGAACGAATCGGCGGGTCGGCGGGCAAGTTCCGCTACCGGAGCAAGTTGCCGGACCTCGCCCTCGATCAGCACCCCGGCCCGGCTGGCGAGCGCCGACGCGTCCGCAAAGTCGTGACTGATCAGAACGGTGGGCAGATCGAGCTCCTCAAGCAGTGTCCGGAGTTCCTCTCTCACCACCTGCCTGGTGTGGGCGTCGAGGGCCGAAAGTGGCTCGTCCAGCAGCAGGACGGCGGGATCACGCACCAGGGCACGGGCCAGCGCCACGCGCTGGCGTTCACCGCCCGAAAGCCCGGACGGTCTGGTGTCGGCGAGACTTGTGATCCGGAACCGCTCGATCAGTTCGTCGGTCCGTCTGGCGCCCTTGTGCTCGCCGTAGGCGATGTTCTCGCGGACCGTCATGTGGGGAAAGAGTGCGTACTCCTGGAAGACCATCCCGACCGAGCGGTTCTCTGGCGGGAGCATCACGCCACCGGTCGAATCGAACCAGGCCTCTCCGCCGAGGGCGATTCGCCCGGAGTCGGGGACCATCAGGCCTCCGATCGCTTTGAGGATCGTGGTTTTGCCGGCCCCGGAAGGGCCGACCAGGGCGAGTGTCTCCCGGTCAATTCCGATCGAGACCGCGAGATCGAAGCTCCGCAGACTTACTTTCAGATCGAAGTCGAGGAGCGCCATGAGGAAATCAGTTTGTAGCTGAGCAGGACGGTACCGCTGAGAATGACGAGCAGAACTCCGATCGCCAGGGCCAGGTCGAAGTCTCCGTAGAGTTGTTCGTAGATGCCCAGTGTGAGGGTCTGGGTGACCCCCTGGACGTTGCCGGCGAACATGATCGTCGCACCGAACTCACCGACGCCCCGGGCAAAACTGAGAACCCAGCCGGCCAGGAGCCCGCTGGCCGCGAGGGGCAGGAAGATCCGCAGGAAGGTTCGGGCCGGGCCGGCACCCAGGGTTCGGGAGGCGGCAGGCAGCAGAGGATCGACGCTCTGGAAGGCAGTGACAGCCTGCCTGACGTAGAAGGGAGAGGCGACGAAAGTGATCGCCATCACCACCGCCCACTCCGTGAACGGGATCATGATCCCTGCGTCCTGAAGAGTGCTGCCCAGAACTCCGTTGGCACCGAACGCGGCCAGCAGCCCGATGCCGGCAACGGCCGGTGGCAGGACAAGAGGCAACTCGACCAGGGTGATTGCCAGAGCCCGGCCACGAAACTCGCGCGTGGCCAACAAATAGGCGGTGGGCGTACCGAAGCCGAGGATCAGGACGTTGGCGATCAGGTTCGTCTTCGCGGTAACCACGAGAATGTCGCGGACCTGCGGATCGCCGAGCAGCGAGGGGATTTCCCCCAGGGGAGCCTCCCAGAGGAGGGCAACGACAGGAATTGCCAGAAAAGTCAGCGTGACTCCGGCA
>JAGQUU010000051.1 GCA_020438345.1 Solirubrobacterales bacterium
GTCCAGTATTCGTCGGCTGCCTTGGCGCCTTCTCTGCAACTCTCAGAGAAGGGTTTGAGTTCCACCTCTCCCTGGAGCGGTTCGATGTCGGAAACGCATCCGGCCCCGATGAACTCATAGAAAAGTATGTCGGTGACTCGCTGCTTCTCGGCTGCCGGAAGTCCCTCAAAGCGCCCCGCCGAATACTTCGCCAAGTCGTTCGTGAAGACTTTCACGCACTTCCGGGTCGGCGGAATTTCAGCGGCCCCGGCAACAGGGACCGCGACGACCAGAAGCGAAAGAGCAAGCAAAATCCCGGCGGCCAGTTTTCCCATGCCGGGGATTATCTCAACACCTTGCACGGGAATGGAGCTGGCCGGAGTCGAACCGGCGACCTCTTGGGTGGTGCAGCAGAAGGTCCGGGTCGAAACGACCCGGGCCTTCCATCGCTTGAGACCGGGCAGGTCAGTCAGCCTGTTCGGTTTGGACCTGGAGCACGTTGAACTGTTTGTCGAGAGAAACCTTGAACTCCGTGGAGCCCTTGGAAAGGTCTACTTCGAAGGCCGTTCCGGCCGGAACGGCCTGCTCGCCCTTGTCCTGATCGTCGCCTTTCTCGGCAGCATCGTTTGTCTCGGCGGTGACTTCCTGGGCGGTTCCGCCGGTCCGGGCTACCGCAGCCGCACTGGCCTTGGCGGCATCGGACGTGGAGACCGACTCGCCGGGGTCAGGAGCTTCCTGGCCACTCTCACTCTCCTGATTGTCCGTGTCTTCGGATTGAGATCCATTCTCGCTGGCATCCGACCCGTGCTCACTTGCCTCTGCCTTCTCCTGCGGACCCCGGTTGCTTTCAGAGCTCCCGTTGGTCGCGGAAGCTATTGCGGCGCCTCCGAGCGCCAGGGCGGCAAGCGCTAGAAGAGACGCGAGTATTTTCTTGATTTTGGATGTCATTTTCTTTCTGATCCTTCTCATCGGGGCCGAGGTAGGTCGGCGTTTTTCCAATGGGACGAGTATGCAAATCCATGCCTGAACGGCTCCTGACAACAGCGCTATTTTCAGGAGCCATTCAGGTTTGTCGCCGATCATTGGACCTCATGTCTGAGAACGTGATCTCATGAACTCCAGCGTCCTGGTCATCGAGGACAATCCCGAGCTTCGCAGGCTCCTGAATCAAGGTCTCGAGGAAGAAGGCTTCTCGGTCGATCTGGCCCGGGACGGCCGGGAGGCGTTGATGCTGGCGGATCCCGCCAGGCACGACCTCTTGATAGTCGACATCGGGTTGCCCGATTCCGACGGGCGTGATGTCTGCCAGGCCCTGAAGTCGAATGGCATGGAAGCTCCGGTGCTCTTTCTCACCGCCCGGGATTCCGGCCCGGACCGCGTCTCGGGTTTCAGCGTCGGCGGAGACGATTATCTGACCAAGCCGTTCGTATTTGCCGAGCTGGTGGCCCGGCTGCGCGTTCTCGAAAGACGCGCCGGGCACACCGACCGGTCCGTATCGGGGGACCTCAGACTTGACCCGGTAAGGCATGTCCTGGCATGTGGCGGAGACCGGGCTGAACTGACGCCGACCGAGTTCCGACTGGTCGGCGCCATGATCGCCCGGTCGGGCGAAGTGATCAGGCGCCACGAGATGATCGCCGCCGCCTGGCCCTCCGGCGCGATCGTTCACGACAACACAGTTGACGTGTACATCAGGAGACTTCGCAAGAAGCTGGAAGAACTTGGCAGCGAGTCACGGATCCACACCGTGCATGGAGTGGGGTATCGACTCGAATGAGGGGCACGATCCGGCA
>JAGQUU010000052.1 GCA_020438345.1 Solirubrobacterales bacterium
CATGCTCTCCGGCCACGGCCTGGCGATTACCGAACACGCTGACCTGATCGCCAGGCGACTCGCCAGCCAGGACCGCAGAACCGAGAAGGTCTTCCGTCTCGTCGCTCAGGGCCACACCTTGCCTCACGCGATTGCCAACGAGATCTGGGGTGACATCGCCCTCACCCAGGCCTACCTGACTCTCTCCGAGGTGATCGGCCACCTTGACATCCTCGTCGAAGATGGCCGCGTCACCGAATGCCAGGGTGAGGATTTCTCTACCTTCGAGGTGACCGCGTGAATACCGAACCTGTAGTTCCCGGGCTGGGCGGCAAGCGTCGCATGCTGATCATCGTCAACCCGTACGCGACAACGGTTTCGGACCGCCTGAAGAACCTTGTCGTCTACGCCCTTCAGGGTCGTTACGAGGTCGAGGTTGAATCCACGGAAAAGCAGGATCACGCCACCGAGATAGGCCGTGACGCCATTGACGGCGACTACGACATCGTGGTCGCTTTCGGGGGTGACGGCACCGTGAACGAAGTGGCGAACGGTCTTGCCGGCACCGACATCCCGGTCACTTTCCTGCCCGGCGGCAACACCAACGTCGTCTGCCGGACGCTCGGAATTCCGAACGACGTGGTCGACGCGACCGAGCATCTGCTCTCGCTCGCCGATGATTTCAAGCCCCGAAAGATCGATCTGGGCAAGATCAATGATCGCTATTTCGTCTTCTCCTGCGGTGCCGGGATTGACGCAACCGTGGTCGAGAAAGTTGATTCAAACCCGAAATGGAAGCGACGGGCCGGCCCCTGGTTTTACTCCTGGGTTGCTACCAAGGGCTATTTCAAGAGCTATCTGCGAAATCCGGTCCAGTTGCAACTCGAAGTCGATGGTCAGACCCACACCGGTGTCACAGCGCTCGCCCAGAATTCGGATCCGTTCACGTACTTCAGCAAGCAACCGGTACGGGTCTGTGACAACGTGGCGATCGACGACGGCACACTGGGCATGATCCTGCTCAAGCGGGCCAACCTGCTGGATATGGGAATGGTCGTGCCACGCCTGCTGACCGAGAGAATGAAGGCTTCCGGTCACGGGCAGGTCGAGGCATTCGAACACTTCACGAAGGCCACAATATGCAGCGGTTCACAGGATGAAAGCGGAGCACTTCGGAAGTTCCCCGTCCAGGTGGATGGGGACTACATCGGAACCTACGAGGAAATCACCCTCGAAGCCGCCCCGGGCGCCCTCACCATCATCGCCTGAGAGCCTGGGGTCTGCGGACCTGGAATCTCCGTGACCCTGAAGTATCTGTCCCGCTTCCGTGCTGACTTCGCGCAATTGCCGGTTGCGCGCTCGGCGACAGGGGTAGCATCGGTTCATGACCACCGCTGACATCACAGTTCTCCCGATCGGCCGGGCAGGAGCCTCGGTTTCCGACCTGCTCGTTGTGATCGCCCGCCACCTGGAAGCCCAGGAGAAGGTCCGCTTCGAGATGCATGCGATGGGAACTTCGCTTGAAGGAGAAGCCGGGGAAATCTTCGCTTTGGCGGCCGAGATCCATGCTCTCCCCCTCCAGGCCGGGGTTCCCCGTGTCTACACGGTCCTGAAGGTCGATCAGCGAACGGACAAGGAACAGACCCTTGAATCAAAGGTGGAGTCGGTCCGGAAGCACCTTTAACGCCGGCAGCAGCTAATCAATCAGGAAATGGGGTCAATCTGTGGTGTTGACCCGGTGGGCGTCGAAGACGCCATCAACGTGGCGCATGCGGTTGATGCACTGTTTGAGCTGGGCAGTGTCACCCACCTCGATCACGAAACGGTTCTTGACCATCGGGGGATTCGTCGTGCAGGCGGCCGAAATTATGTTCACCCCGATCTCGGAGAAGGTTCTTGAGAGATCCTCCAGCAAGCGGGTGCGGTCGTAGGCATCGATCTGCACTTCAACCCGGAACGTTGCTTCGTTCTCACCCTCCCAGGCGACCTCGACCATCCGTTCGGGCGTCTTTTCGAGGTCCGCGACGTTCTGGCAGTTCGCCTGGTGAATGGTGATCCCGCGCCCGAGTGACACGTAGCCGACTATGTCATCGCCGGGGACGGGCCGGCAACACTTGGCGAGCCTCAGCGCCACATTGTCGACACCTTCCACCTTGATCCCGAATTCCGACGCTTCACGTATGGCCCGGCTACGTTTCGGTGTCCCTGACTCGATGTTCTCGACCGGAGCCGGTTCGATGATCTCGCCCTGCCGGAGCCGCTGGATCAGCTTGTTCGCGGTGGTCTTCGCTGAAACTTTGCCCTGACCAAGGGCGATGTAGAACTCTTCCGCTTTGCGAAAGCCCATCTCGCGCATTACGTCTGCCAGCATTGGAGAACCGGAGAACTTCTGGGGCGGCAGGTCCCGCTTCCGCAGGGCTTCGGCCAAAGCGTCGCGACCGTCGCGTTCGGCGTCCTCCCGTCTTTCCTCGCGGAACCAGGCCCGGATCTTGTTGCGGGCCCGGCTCGTCCCGACCAGCTTCAACCAGTCCCGGGACGGACCGCGATCCTTGTTCGCCGTCAGCACCTCGATGATGTCGCCCGATTTCAGCTGATAGTGAAGCGGCACGATCTTGCCGTTGACTTTGGCGCCGACGCAACTATGGCCGACGTCGGTGTGAATCGAATAGGCGAAATCGACCGGGGTCGACCCGGCCGAGAGGTTCATCACCTCACCCTTCGGCGTGAAGACGAAGACTTCGTCCTCGAAAAGATCTTTTTTCAGGGACTGGAGGAACTCGGTTGGATCCTGTTCCGACTCGAACTCGACGAGCTGACGCAGCCAGGTCATCTTTTCCTTTGAGGCGTCGGGGCCGCCTCCGCCTTCCTTGTAGGAAACATGGGCGGCGATTCCATATTCGGCCAACCGGTGCATCTCCGCGGTACGGATCTGGATTTCCAGCGGCCTGCCTTCCAGCCCGATAACGGTCGTGTGGAGAGCCTGGTACATGTTCGCCTTCGGCATGGCGACGTAGTCTTTGAACCTTCCGGGCAGTGGCTTCCAGAGTGAATGGATGACTCCGATCGCGCCGTAACAGTCCTTGACCGAACCGACGATCACCCGCATTGCGGTGAGGTCAAAGATCTCGTTGAACTCGCGGCCCTTCTTGGTCATCTTGGTGTAGATCGAATAGAAGTGTTTGGCTCGTCCGGCGATCTCGGCCTCGATCCCCACCTTCTCGAGTTCGACCTGGAGGAACCCGCCAGCATCCTCGACAAAGTTCTCGCGTTCGTTTCGCTGCTGGGCGACCAGATGCTTGATCTCCGAATACTTGCGGGGATGCAGGGTTGCGAAAGCGAGGTCCTCAAGCTCCCACTTGATCGCATGGATACCGAGGCGATGAGCCAGCGGCGCATAAATCTCGAGGGTTTCCCGAGACTTCAGGATCTGCTTCTGCTTGGGCAGCGAGCTGAGGGTCCTCATGTTGTGCAGCCGGTCGGCGAGCTTGATCAGGATCACCCGCACATCGGTGGCCATCGCGACCACCATCTTGCGGTAATTCTCGGCCTGCCTTTCGTCACGGCTCTCGAAAGTGATCTCGGTCAGCTTGGTGACCCCGTCAACGAGGCGGGCGACAATCGGACTGAACAGCTCCTCGATTTCCTCGAGGCTGGCCGAGGTGTCTTCGACCGTGTCGTGGAGCAGCGCGGCGCAGAGCGTGTCGGTGTCCAGCGCCATTCCGACGCAGATCCGGGCGACGCCAACCGGATGGGTGATGAACTCGTCCCCGGATTTTCGCTTTTGATCCGCGTGGTGGCGGCAGGCAAACACGAATGCCTCGGTGACCCGGTCACGGTCAAGCGAAGCCACAGGCCCCGATCCACTGGTGGCGCTGTCGGCTTCGAACTGCTGGATCACCGCCATGAGGTCATCGAGGAGCGACCTCTCGCGCGCGGTCAGGCCGGAAACCCCGGAGGACCCCGCGACCGCATGCGCGGTCGGGACGGCATCGCTTACCGGGCCGGAAGCGCCGCCGGCTACGAGTTCTGAATCTGCCTGTTCAACTGGTCGAGAAATCGGACCTGCTCCTTGTGGAGGCCGGAATGATGGACAAATACTGACGATTCCGTGAGTTCCGTCCTTTCCGAGGATACGACCCCGGCTGCCCGGGCACTTCCCGCGCCCTCGCTCCGGGCGAGTCCGGTCTCTTCGAGAACCCGAAGCAGAACCGCTCCTTGCTCCGGCGATCTGGCCAGCAGCAACGGTCCGGCGATCAGTTCCCGAAGCGCCTCGCCGCTGACCATGTTTCCTCCCTGCGCCGTATCCCGCAGCTCACGGTAGAGACCACGAAGCTGGTGGGTGAGGTCGAATCTGTGCCCAACCACCCGCCGGGTGAATTCGAACTCATCCCGTCCCGCCAGGAAATGCACCGGGAGGCCAATTTCATTGAGGAGGCTGACTGCCTGCGGCGAGAAAGGCGGGTCGATCAGAGCGATCCGGTCAAAGCCGGACAGGCCAGACACTGTTCCGGCGCGGAGAGATGGAAAGTCCATCAGCAACAGGCGGGCGGAGCCGGACTCTTCCCGAAGCGCGGCCGGGCTCCCGGCCCAGAGCCCACGAACATCCGGCCGTTCCTCGCCCGGCATGAAACGACCCAGACCGGAGTTGCCTCCGAAATCGGCCCAGCGTCGCACTGAATCCGCGGTGATCACGAGGATCCTCTCTCCGGAGCTGATCAACCCGGCCAACACGGAACCGGGAAGCCCATCCCCTTCCGAACTGAACTCGAAACTGTCTGCTGATGAAGCAGGCTCTGGTTCGAATCCTTGCCCCATGGCTGCCTCGAACCGCTGCCACCACTCTCCTTCGTCACAAGCCTCGAGCTGGTCTGCTTCCGGCACCTTGCGTATTTCCTTCACCTGGAGCTGCGGGCTGATCGATCCGTTGAAGTGGTTCACGTTCAGTTCGGCGACCACGTCGATCCGCTCGTCTTCCTCCACCCCGAGTCCGGACCTTCCGAAGCAGACCCCGGCCGCTCGGTGCGAGCCGGATTCAACCGAGAACCTGCAGTGCTTCCCCTCACCCATCTCTCTCAGGTCGGTGATCTTCGCGCCCGGGATCAGAAGATTTACGGAAGGGTTTCCGTTGCCGAAGGGAGCCAACTGTTCCAACTCCTCTGCCAGATCAAGGCCGAGATCCGCTCCTGCGACGACCGCGTCGAACTCGATGACCGGTTCCAGCGGCTGGCCGCCGATCCGGGCTTCAACCGCATCCCCCAGCGCCCGGCGGAACTCCTCAACCAGATCGGTCTTGATGCTGAGTCCGGCTGCCGCCGCGTGGCCCCCGAAACTTTCGAGCAGGTCCGAAGCGTCACCGATAGCTGCGTGGAGGTCGAGACCGGAAACACTTCGGGCCGACCCGCGGCCGGTTTCACCATCCAGCGAGATCACAACTGCTGGCCGTCCTTCGGCTCTGGCGAGGCGGGAAGCGACGATACCGATGACTCCTGGATGCCAATCCCGGCCGGCCACGACAATGGCAGGCCCGGTGTCCCCTGCATCCCGGAGCGCCGCCTTGGCCTCGCTTTCGACTTCCCGTTCGACCCGGCGGCGTTCGGCGTTGGCCGCGGAAAGCTCCCTTGCGATCTCGGCAGCCCTGTCCTTCGAGTCCGCGAGCAGGAGTTCAACCCCGGCGTCCGCCCGGTACATGCGACCCGCCGCGTTGATCCTCGGGCCCAGTCTGAAGGCGAAATCCCTCGCGCTGAGCCGCGAAGGCTCAACCCTCGCTTCGTTGATCAGGGCAGACATCCCCGCCCGCCGTGACAGACGAGCTACCTTTACCCCTTCACGAACGAGATGACGGTTTTCCCCGGTCAGCGGCATCACATCCGCGACGGTCGCCAGTGCGACCAGGTCGAGATCCGCCTCGTCCTCTTCCGTCGGCCTGCCGGCGTTCCGCCGCAACGCAGTGGCGAGCTTGGCGGCCACCGCTGCCCCGCAGAGGTCGGGACAGTCGTAGCCGCTGAGTACCGGGTGGAGGATCAGGCAATCCGGAAGCTCGGGACCGGGCTGGTGATGGTCAGTCACCAGTATTTCCATCCCGAGTTCTCTGGCAAGAGCAACCTCATTCACCGCAGTGACCCCGCAGTCGACGGTCACTACGAGCGAAGTCCCGCGTTCGGCAATCAGACGCAGAGAATCCGGGTTCAATCCGTAGCCATCGGCTATCCGGTCGGGAATGAACCAGTCACATTCCGCACCAAGTTCTCGCAGGGCACCTGCCAGGACGGTCGTCGCGCAGACGCCGTCACAGTCGAAGTCACCGTAGACCGTGATCCGTCCCCCCGCCTCGATCGTGTCGGCAACCTGCCGCACGGCTTCGGCCATGCCCTCGAACCGGCCGGGGTCATGAGTGTCGCTCGCCGCGACGAAATCCCGGGCCTGATCCGGGGTCGTGATGCCCCGTCGGGCGAGAACTGTCGAAACGGGCCGCGAAAACCCGGCCTCGCGCTCGAGCTCGAGCGCGACCTCAACCGAATAGGGATTCGCCGTGAAGCGAATCGCCTTTAGGCCTCGTCGATTGGTTCGACGCCCTGCGCGACGCCGATTCGATAAACGATCCAGGCACCGATTATGGTCCCCGGCACGGCGGCCAGAAAGGTGATCAGGTCAGTATCGGAGAGTCCGTTGCCGAGTATCAGTTCAACGACCACGCCCGAGACGAGCCCCCCGACCACACAGCCGATCAGGGCTCCGATGATGCCCTGCCAGAACCGGTCGGGCACGTAAATCGTGAAATGCCAGAGAGCGAGGGCAACGGTGAACCAGATAACGATTGACATCAGGCTTCCTCTCCGGCGTTCTTGGCGTCGGCTCGTTCCTTGCGCCGACGATCACGCGGGGACAGTTTCGGAGCTCCGGACGGAGTATCTCCGGCTGCCCCTTCAATCACATCGGTCTCGTCGTCTTCCTTGCGCGCGACTTCAAGGTCTGAAGCGAACGCGGGGATATGCCCCTGGGTTTCCATCTGCTGACGACGACGGCGTTTGAAGGTCGGCTCGTGTTCCTTCCAGAGCGCGAGAACAGGCGACGCGATGAAGATCGACGAGTAGGTGCCGGAGAAGACTCCGACGAGGATCGCGATCGCGAAAGCCTGGAGCACTTCACCACCGAAGATGAGCAGGCAGACGACACCGATCAGGGTCGAGAAGCTGGTCACCAGCGAGCGGGTCATGACCTCGCTCATCGACTTGTTCACGATCTGCGAGTAGGTGGCCCTGGGCATCTTCGGCTCGTTCTCGCGAATGCGGTCGAACACGATGATCGTGTCGTACTGCGAGTAACCCAGAATCGTGAGGAAAGCAGCCACCGTCGCGCTCGAGACCTCGAACCCGAGCAATGCATAGATTCCAAGTGCGATCAGGAAGTCATGCAGGATGGCGATAAGAACGGGAACCGTGTACTTGCCACCGAATCGGACCGCTATGTATCCCATGATCAGGATGAGCGAGAAGAAGATCGCCAGTGCCGCGCTCTTGGCCACCGAGGCACCGAAGGTCGGCCCCACGGATGTGCTGTTGAAGCTGTCGGCACCAACCCCGAATTCCTGGTTCAGGGATTCCTCCACATTGGACACTTCGGAGGGATCGAGGGTCTCGCTCTCGATCTGGAAAGCGTTGTCACCAAGGACGGGGTTGTCCGTGATCGCCTGGATGTCGGCATCTCCGAGGCCGACCGGACTGAGAGTGTTGCGCAGATCTTCAGTCGAGGCCGACTTGTCAAGCGCAACCTCGATTCGTGTGCCCGACTCGAAGTCGATGCCGAAGTTCAGGCCCTTGGTTGTCAGCGCACCGGCGCCGACCAGCAGAATCACACCGGAAATCGCGAAGAAGGTGGGCGCTTTGCCCATGAAGTCGAAATGCCAGCGTTCCTTGCCTTCCATCCCTGCGAAGGCTTTGTCAGATCGCATCAGCTTCGTGTTCGACATCGACCCGAGCAGGGCCTGGGTGAAGACGACCGCGGTGAGAAGCGAAACCAGGGTGCCGACACCGAGCGTGAAGGCGAATCCCTTGATGCCCGAGGTGGCGAGAACAAACAGAATGAACGCGGTCAGCAAGGTGACGACGTTGGCGTCGATGATCGTGCTTATGCCCCGCCGATAGCCGAGTGTGATCGCCGATTGCACGGATCGGCCCGCACGTAATTCTTCTTTTACGCGCTCGAAGATGACGATGTTCGAGTCTGCGGCGACACCGATCGTGAGCACCAGACCCGCTATTCCGGGCAGGGTCAGCGTGATCGGAATGACCTTGATCAGGGCCAGGAAGAGAACTGCGTAGACGAGCAGAGCCAGCGAGGCGACGCCACCGAGGAACCGGTAGAACACGATCAGGAAAATGATCACGCAGGCGAGACCGATCAGCAGCGCCAGAACGCCCTGATCGAGTGCTTCCTGACCCAGTGTCGCGGAAACCTGGCTCTGGGAAGTCAGTTTGAGATCTATCGGCAGCGCACCTCGCTGCAGGTACTCGGCAAGGTTCTGTGCCTCGTCGAAGGTGAATCCGCCGGAGATCTGGGCTCCCTGACGGCCGTCAATGCCGTCCGGGTTCTCCTTGAAATTGATGATCGGCCGGGAGACAACCTGGCCGTCAAGGATGATCGCGAAGCTGCCGGAGAGTGCAGCGGCCTGATCCACCGTGACGTTGCCGAGCGCCCGGGCCTGACCTTCCTGGGCTATCCGCCGGGTGATCTCCTGGAAAGCGTCGCGTCCGGAACCGGTGAACTCGAAGGTGACATTCGGCTGACCGAACTGGTCTGTGGCCTGGGACGGATCCTTGATTTCGGAGCCGGAGAGCGCGGCGTCATCGGTCAGGACGAAGTAGCCAGCCTGGGATGGGTCGTCAACCGTCTTGCCGTCACCGTCGGTCGGAAGCTCGGTGACGATGATCGTTCCCTGTGGAACTTCCTTGACGATTCCCTGCTTCGGAATCGGACGGCCCTGGTCGTTGAAGTAGAGGTCCTGCCTGGCTGTGACCGGACCGGAAATCAGAGCATGCGGCTCGTCTTTCTCGAACAGGTAGTACTTGGATCCGGAGGTGCAGTTCTCGCATTCCTCATTTGGTTCCTGCTGCGAAGCGAGGTTGACCGCATCCCACATTGTCGGTTCGGCACCCTGCGAAATCCACTGCCGGTTGAAACCTTCGGTCGGCGGGCGACCGGCGTCAATCCACTTCTTGCGTACCTCTTCCTGGACCTTCTCCGGATCCTGGGTACCGAGGTCGGTCTGCATCTCTTTGGCCGGTCCGACCAGGTTGTTCTGCCAGTCATAGAAGTAGAGGCGGGCGGGTTTGGTCGCACATTCGGTCGCGGTGCCGACATTCGTCGCGCCCGGGATGCCAACCGAAATCTGGTCGGCTCCGAGCCGGGAGACTTCGATCTCGGAAACACCGAGCTTGTCGCAGCCCGACCGGATGATGTCGACCGAGCGATCCATCGCTTCCGTCGTGACTTCCTTGACCTGCGGCGTCGGCCTGCCCTGAAGGGTCAGTTCGATGCCGCCCTGCAGGTCGAGACCAAGCTGTGTCGGCTTCTTCAGACAAACAACCGCCGAGACGATTACAAGCCCGAGCACGAACAGCAGCACGAATATGTTGCGGCGACGGCCTCCCATGGATCGAGAAGCTTACCCTTCTGGCGTCAAGACGATCATCAGACCCCCATCATCGTCGTACGCCGGAAAGACGTCGGCGATCGCCTGAGCCGAGGATTCTTTTTCAGAACGGACCTCGACGCGCTTTCCAAGTGACCTGACGCCCCATTCAAGGGAGGTCTCGATCGGGTCCGTTTCACGATCACCGTTTCTGTCGGCGGTAGGGCCGCCGTCACCGGTATCGACCC
>JAGQUU010000053.1 GCA_020438345.1 Solirubrobacterales bacterium
GTGAACGACTCGTCAAAGGGAATGATGATCATTTCCCTGACACCGAGACCGTCGAGCACATCACGCTTGACCCCGAAAGGCATCAGCAGCTTCGGCGCCGCCACCGGGTGCAGAACCTCGAGCGGATGTGGTTCGAAGGTAAGCACCGTGTCCGCACCCTTGATCACCGCGCGATGTCCGACATGCACGCCATCGAACGTGCCGATCGCAATCCTGCGTGAACGAAATTCCGCATCTTCGAGTGGCGTGACCTCAATCACGAGGGAATCTCCATGACGACTTCGGAGCGAACGGTCTGGTCTTCAAGACGGGCCACGGCAATCAGGTTATCCCCGTGGACGAGATTGAAACTGCCCGGAGCACCGGGCTGAACGTCCGCTGGCAGATCCAGCTCTTCTGCCGGGAGTTTCTGCCCGTGGCCCACCGCCCTGACCTGCTGCGTATTCAGTTCGACCGCCGGCATGAATGACAGCGCCTCCCGTGGAGTGAGAATCCGCTCTGCCTGCCCCAGCTCCAGGGGCCCCACAGCCGTCCGCCGCAGGGCGGAACAGTAAGCGTCATCCAGTTCCTCGACCAGCGTCCGGACATAGGTTCCGGAACTGACTTCGACCTCGAATCTGACCTCCTGACCGACCTCAAGCGGTCCAGAGGGCAAATCAACAGGACCGGCCCGATAGATCTCGACTTCGCGGACCGGCCTGTCTTCGCTCTGTTCGCCCCGATGCGCGCGCTTGTAGAGCCTCTCGCCGTTCACTTTCACGGCGGAAGTCATCGGCACCATCTGACGGATCCGCCCGGTCGGCAGTTCCAGCTTTTCGGGCAGATTCCCGGTTCTGGTCAATTCACCGTCAGGATCACCTGTCGTTGATACCCAACCGAGCCTGGCCGTTGCCAGGTAGGTCTTCGGCAGGTCCAGCAGGTACCGCTGGAGACGGGTCGCGCGTCCAAGCAGAATTGTGAGAAGTCCGGTCGCGAAAGGATCGAGCGTGCCGGCATGTCCCACTTTGCCTCCACGCTCGCGGCGGATCCGGGCGACCACATCGTGTGAAGTCATTCCGGCCGGCTTGTCGACCAGAAGAATCCCGGTTTCAGGTTCCGGAGCCAGGGCCGCCACTGGACAGGTCAGGAAGGAAGAGGCTGGGCTGCCAGGCCATCGCAGAGCTCGCCGACGATCTCGTCAAAGCCGAGCTCGGTGGAACAGCCCGCGGCACGGACATGGCCACCGCCGCCGAACTTTCTCGCCAGAACGGAAACATCGGTGTGATCGTCTCCGGCCCTCAAGCTGATCTTCCGGGCAGCCCGGCCGCGGCTCACCTGGTCGCGGATCACTGCGGCGACCCGAATCCCGTCGACCGCCCGGAGATTGTCAATGATCCCTTCGGTCATTTCTTCCCCGGCCTCCGTTGCCCGGTAATCCTCATCATCGATGTAGGTGACGATCAGGGCGCCGGCGCAATGTATTTCAAGCTTGTCGAGAGCGCGACTGAGCAGACGGAGTTTCTCGATCGGAACGCTTTCGTACAGCCGCCGGTTCACATCATCGACGTCAACCCCGGCATCGATCAGTTCCGCGGCGACACGATGGGTCCGCGCCTTGGTCGCGTCGTACATGAACTTGCCCGTATCGGTAACGATGCCGATGTAGAGAGCCCGGGCCATCGCCGGACTCACCTTGACGTCAAGCAGGACTGCGAGCTCATAGATGATTTCAGCTGTGCATGAGGCACCGGCATCGACAAAATTGAGGTCACCAAACTCGGTGTTGTCGTGATGGTGATCAATGTTGACCACCAGCTTGCCGCCGTCGCGAAGGAAGTCGACCGGCATCCGGTCAATGTTCCCGCAGTCGAGAAAAATCACTATCCGGTCACTGATGTCAGCCGGAGCTTCGTGAAAAACTCCTTCCAGCGGAAGGTGCCGGTATTCGATCGGTAGCGGGAATTCCTTCGCCGCAAGGAACATCACCGAATCCTTGCCGAGACTTTCGAGCAGATGGTGCATTCCGAGCACGGAACCGAGCGCATCGCCATCCGGGCCTTCATGCGTCGTCAGCAGGAACTTCTGGTTTTCCCGGACAGCTTCGGCGATCTCGTCAAGCCCCCCTTTGACGACGAGTTTGCTTGCCGCGGCAGGGTTCACTGGTTCCCGATCCCGCTCTCTGCCTCGCCTTCGGCGAGGAGAGCGTCGATTCGCATCCCGGACTCAATCGAATCGTCATAGGAAAAGGTCAGGGTCGGTGTGTGCTTCATTCTGGTTTCGCTGGCCACCCGGCCCTGAAGCAGGCTGTGGGCGCTCTTGAGGCCTGCCAGGGCGTCTTCCTTGGCTTCGTCGTCACCGAGAACCGTGAAATAGACCTTGGCGTAGCGCAGGTCGGGCGTTGTGTCCACCGAAGTCACGGTGGCCATTTCGAGCCGGGGATCGCTCAGATCGGAAGTGATCGCATCGCTGATCACCTGCCGTAGCACTTCGTTCACTCTGCGCATCCTCGGCTTCGACACAGATGCCGCCTAACCGAGGGTCTGCTCGACCTGCCGGGTCGAGAAGAACTCGAGCATGTCTCCGACCTTCACGTCGGCATACCCGTCCAGAACGATGCCGCAATCCTGGCCCTCTTCGACGGTCTGAACCGCATCCTTGAACCGGCGCAGCGAATCCAGCTGCCCGGTCCAGATTACGGTCCCCTCCCTCACGAGACGCACGGATGCCTCCCTCTGGACCTTGCCCTCGGTCACCACGCAGCCGGCGATCCTGCCGACCTTCGATGCCTTGAAGACTTCCTTCACTTCTGCTTCACCGACGGCGTCCTCGACCTCAACCGTGTCGAGCATGCCCTCCATCGCCGCCCTCAGGTCTTCCGTGATCTTGTAAATCACCGAGTAGGTGCGAACATCGACACCTTCGGCCTGGGCCGCCTTCCGGGCGTCAGCGAGCGGCCGGACGTTGAACCCGATGATGATCGCGTTGGAAGCCGATGCGAGCATCACATCCGATTCTGAAATGCCGCCGGTCTGGGCGCGAATGATGTTGATCGCGACCTGTTCCTGCGGCACCTTGGCGATTTCATCCTGGAGAGCTTCCAGCGAACCGGCAACATCGCTCTTAAGCACGATGTTGAGCTCCTTGAGATCACCGGTCTGGGCCCGGGCGAAGATCTCCTCGAGGGTTACCTTGCGGGCCGAACGTCGGGCGATAGTCTCGGCCTTGAGCCGGTTGAGCCGCTCCTGAGCCATTTGTCTGGCGCGGCGGTCGTTTTCAACCGCCTGAACAAACTCGCCGGCCTCGCAGACGCCGTCGAAACCGAGAACTTCTACCGGCATGCCCGGAGTCGCAGCATCGACCTTCGCTCCGAGGTAGTCGTGCATCGCGCGGACCTTCCCCCAGACGGCCCCGGCAACTACCGAATCTCCGACCCTCAGAGTGCCCCGGCTGACCAGAACACTTACAACCGGCCCCCGGCCCGGATCGAGCTTCGATTCGATCACCGATCCCGAAGCGGGTGCGTCCGGATTGGCGGCCAGCTCCTCGAGCTCGGTGATAAGCAGGATCATGTCGAGCAGGTTGTCGAGACCTTCGTGGGTTTTCGCTGAGACGTTGCAGTAGATCGTGTCCCCGCCCCAGTCTTCAGGGTTCAGGCCGTCCGCGGCGAGATCGGTGCGAATCCTGTCGGGATTGGCACCTTCCTTGTCGATCTTGTTGACCGCGATAAGGATCGGCACATCAGCTGCCCTTGCGTGGTCGATCGCTTCACGGGTCTGGGGCATAACCCCGTCGTCGGCAGCCACGACGATCACCGCGACATCTGTCACCTGGGCTCCACGGGCGCGCATCGCCGTGAATGCCTCGTGACCCGGGGTGTCGAGGAAGGTGATCGTGCTGTCGCCGTGATGGACCTGATACGCGCCGATGTGCTGGGTGATTCCGCCGGCTTCGCCCGCTGCTACCTCGGTCTCCCGGATAGCGTCGAGCAGCGAGGTCTTGCCGTGGTCGACGTGGCCCATGATGGTCACCACTGGCGGGCGGTTGAGGAGCTCCTCTTCTGAATCCTCGAACTCGGGTGCCGGAGCCTCTTCTTCTGCTGCGGATACGATCTCGATCTTGCGGTCGTATTCATCGGCGATCGCCTTCACCGAATCGTCGGTCAAGGTCTGGGTGAGAGTCGCCATCTCCCCCATCGTCATCAGTTTCTTGATCAGTTCGGCCGAGCTGAGTCCGAGCAGTTCCGCCAGGTCTCGGACGGTGACACCGGAGGAAACCTTGGTCGCCTGCGGCTCATCCGGATCCGCCTGTACGGGTTGAGGCTCTTCAAGCAAGGGGCGCCGCCGGCGCCCGCCGCGACGCCTGGGTGGACGCTGCTGGGGCGGCCCGCCGCCCTGTTCGCGCCGTGAGGCCTGGGAATCGATGACTACCCGCCGACGCTTCTTGCCGGCGGCGGCTCCACCACCGGACGCTGCCGGCCCGCCGCCAGATGACGGGGCTGCCGGCGGAGCCGAACCCGCTGCGGGTGTGTTGCCCGTCCGGACCGGCTTGCTCGAAGCCTGGCCTGCGGACGCCGCAGCTTTGGGAGCAGCGGGTTTGGACGGCTCCTTCTGGCCGGGTTCTTTCCCGGGTTCGACTTTCGGAAC
>JAGQUU010000054.1 GCA_020438345.1 Solirubrobacterales bacterium
CCTGCTGGCCCGGGTTGAGCGAGCCAAGCACGTCGGCGCCGAGGCAGCGTTCCTTGACCTTCGTGGTGAATGCCTTGACGACCTTGAAGTTGACGTCGGCCTCGAGCAGGGCGAGGCGGATTTCCCGCATCGCCTTGTCGACATCGTCCTCGGTCAGCTTGCCCCGCTTGCGGATGTCCCCGAGGGTTGACTGAAGGCGGTCTGAAAGCTGGTCAAACATGGACCGACAACCCTACCGACCTGTGGTGGAGGCGCGGCACGGTGGCACCCGAAAAAAGATCACGCTTCGCTTGCTGTCCATCTTCTTTCGGACACCCCCGCATCGCACCCTCGGAACCAAGCAGGTGACCCGTGAATCGACAAGTCCCGCAGGGTTCGGGCCGGGGGTGTTCCCCAAAAGACTCCGGAATGAGGAGCTCAACGACGGTTGTTGGGGAACACCCCGCACCGCACCCCTCTACCCCGTTACTCGTCGGCCAGCAAGGCGCGGGAGAAATCTTCCGGATCGAAGGGGCGGAGATCTTCAAGGGCCTCTCCCACGCCGATCAGCTTGACCGGGATTGCCAGCTCGGTGGCGATTGCGAGAGTTATGCCGCCTTTGGCGGTCCCATCCAGCTTGGTCAGGACGACACCCGATACGTCAGTCGCTTCGGCGAAAGCCTTGGCCTGACGCAAACCGTTCTGGCCTGTGGTTGCGTCAATTGAGATCAGGGTTTCATGCGGCGCGCCGGGAATCTGCTTTTCGATTACCCGGCGGACCTTGCCGAGCTCGTCCATCAGATTGGACTGGGTGTGGAGACGACCGGCTGTATCGATGATCACCACATCCGAACCGCGGGCCTTCGCGGCGGTGATCGCGTCGAAGGCGACCGAGCCCGGGTCGGCCCCCTCGTTCGAACGGACCAGATCGGCACCCGCCCGGTCAGCCCAGGTCGCAAGCTGCTCGGCAGCGGCCGCGCGGTAGGTGTCGGCGGCACCCAGCAGGACGGACAAACCGAACTCGTTCTTGAGGTGCCAGGCGATCTTGCCAATCGAAGTTGTCTTGCCCGTGCCGTTTACCCCGGTCATGAGCACGACGGCTGGATCCTGACTCAGGTTGATCGGGGCCCGGTTGGTCGAAGAAATTTCAGTCAGGAGCCCGATCAGCCTCTCCTTTATCGCGGCACCGTCGGGCGGCACTGCTCCGGAATCGACCTCGTGTTCGAGCTTCTCAACGACCTGGGCTGTGGTCGTGGCACCGGCGTCAGCCAGGATAAGGGCTTCCTCGAGACGCTCCCAGGTTTCATCGTCAATCCGGTCGAAAATGCTGGAGCCGATCTCCTCGGCGAGGGCGCGGCGACTCTTGGAGAGGCTCTCCCTCAGGCGGCGGAAAGCGCCCATCTTCTTCGGGGCTTCCTCCTCGGCCGCCGGAGGCGGCGCGGTGTCCGGTACAACACGGTCGCCGAGATCGAGAATGTCATTCCAGGTCGTGCTCACGGATCGGATCTTGCCTGAATTCGGTGAGTGGCGTCAGATCCAGAAATTCTCGTCCCGGATGGCATCCTGACCTTCCGGCTTGCGGCCGCCGATGCGGATCATCTCCATCCCCTCGGACCCGGCCTCGAATGAACGGGTCAGTGAAAGGCCAACCCGAATCGCGTCCCCCGGTCCAACTTCGATGGTCTCGTCTTCAAGCCTGGCCCGACCACTGCCGGTGATCACCACGCAGATTTCTTTCTGGGTCCGGTGTCGGTGCCCTCATGGCATGCGGGCACCAGGTTCGTATGTGAAACGACTCACGCCGAGTTCGGGTGAACCGAGAACGATCCTGGCGAAGCGCTACTGGACGGAAACCCCTTCAGGATTGACGTCTTCAACTTCGGCGAAGTTGACCTTCTGCCAATGCGCCATCAGGCAGCTTCGAGAGAGGTTCCTTCGAGCGCTGTAACGCCCTTCGGCAGGCGACGCGAGATCACCTTCGTTACGCCATCGCCGCCCATGCTCACTCCGTAGAGCACATCGGCCGCGTCCATGGTCAGCTTCTGGTGGGTGACGATCACAAACTGGGTCCGGTCCGAAAACTCCCGCACCAGTTCCAGGAAACGATTGATGTTCGAGTCATCCAGGGCGGCCTCAACCTCATCCAGGATGTAGAAGGGACAAGGCCTGGCAAGGAAGACCGCGAAAACAAAGGCTAGAGCGGTCATTGCCTTCTCGCCGCCGGAGAGCAGGCTCATCTGGCGCATCCGCTTGCCCTGCGGCGTTACTTCAAGTTCGACTCCGAAATCTGATTCATTCGGTGTAAGGGGACCATCATCGTCCGCGATCTCCTCGTCGCCTTCCGGCTCCTCGCCTTCGGCGGCTGGGGCCGGAACCGGGCGAAGGTCCACCGACCGCAACCTGCCGGTACCACCGGGAAACAGCTGGGCGATCATCTGCTCGAAGTTCACTGCGGTCGCCTCGAAGGTTTCGTCGAAGGAACGCTTGATTTCCGCATCGATGTCACGGATCACCGCTTCCAGCTCGCGCATCGCCCGCTCAGTGTCTTCACGCTGGGCTACGAGTTGCTCCACATGCTGGAGCGCTTCCTCATATTCCTTCTTGGCCAGAGGGTTGACCGGCCCCAGCCGCTCGCGGCGTACCCTCAGGTTGTGGAGCCGCTTCTCAATCTGGTTGCGTTCATCTTCATCCAGCGGCTCTTCCGGCTCCGGGATCTCCGTTTCAAGCTTCTCCGAGATGCGGGCAAGCTCACCGGCCGCCTCGGCCCGGCGGTCACCGAGATGGGCCGCCTCAACCTCGGCGCTCGTGACCTGGTCAGCCACCGCGCGAAGCTTGGCCTGAATCTGAACTTCAAGATCCGAGCAGGCCTTGAGTTCAGCCGAGATCTCATCGGCGTCACCCTGATCCCCGATGACGGTCCGCTCGGCCCTGCCGACGCGGTCCCGGATGGCCTGGGCGGTTTCCCCGGCGGTCTTTTCAATCGATGTGACCAGCGACCAGATCTTCTCGACTTCCGCCATCCGCTCACCAAGCCGTTCGCGATGACGCTCTCCGAGCAGACCTTCCGCCCGGCGGGCGTGTCGGGTCGCTCGTTCCGCACCCGAGTGGACATCCGCCAGGGCTTCAAGCCGGCGGGATTCCGGGCCATCCGCCCGCGCCTGCCGCAGCCCTTCGGCGGCGGCCGCGAGACCTGCATCGACCTCCGAGAATTCTTCAACCAGCCGCTTGGCCCGTTCACTTGCGCTGCCGCTATTGCCAACATCCAGCGTGAGCGGGGCGAGTTCAAGCCGGAGCTCCTCGAGACGGCCGGCCAGACCACGGCCCAGTTCGGCGACCCGTGATGACTCGATCGAAACCTGCTCCTGGCCGGACCGGAGCATGTTCAGAATGCCCCAGATCGCGGTTCGCTCCCGGTCCCGTTCAGCAAACCTCTCCTCGGCTGCCCTGCGGCGCTCGGAAACCACACCGAGCTGCTTTTCCAGACCATCCCGTACGTTGCGTGCCTTGTCGGCCTCGGCTTTCGCCTGCTCCAGCCGGGCTTCAGCGAAGCGCAGCTCCTCAACGACGAGCCGGCTCTTCAGTTCCAGCTCCTGATGCTCGATACGGGCACCGATCTCAGCCGAATTGGCCTGTTGCTTGAGCGGCCGGAGAGCTTTGCGCGCCTCGCGTTCGACGTCGAGCGCCCGGTCGAGATTGTCACGGGTGGCGATCAGCTTGAGTTCCGACCGGCGGCGGCGTTTGCGGAATTTCCCCAGGCCGGCTGCCTCTTCGATCAGCAACCGGCGCTCGCGGGGCTTCGAGTGGACGATTGAATCCACCCTTCCCTGGCTGATCACCGAATGCATTTCCCGGCCCAGGTTCGCATCGGAGAGCAGCTCGATGATGTCAGCGAGCCGACACTTCGCCCCGTTCATCCAGTAGCCGCCGTCCCCGTTGCGATCCAGTTTCCGGGTGATCGAGATCTCCGAGAATTCATCGCCGAGATGGCCGCCGGAATTGTCGATCACGACCTCTACTTCAGCTTCGGACCGGGCCCCTACATTCTTGCCTCCGACCGAGATCACATCCTGCATCGAGGTGCCGCGGATAGCGCCAGGGCTCTGCTCACCCAGCGCCCACAGCACAGCATCGGTGATATTCGACTTGCCGGAACCATTCGGGCCGACGATCACGCTGACACCGGGCGAGAAGGCCAGCTCGGTCTTCTCCGGGAAGGATTTGAAGCCCTTCATAGTGACTGAGCGCAGGTACATGTGAACTACAGATTGCCGGTTCCGCCGGACGGAGGCAACTCCGGTCGCCATCCGCTGAAAGCCGCGCTCTGACTGGAAATACCTGAAGTCCGCAAAGTGCAGGGGAAATCAGCCGGCAAGGTGACGCAGGGCGAGTTCAGCGGCAGCCTGGCCGGCCGCCTTCTTGCTTCGCCCTTCACCCCTGCCGATCTCCTCGTCTCGATAGATGACCACCACCTCATAGGTCCGCTGATGGGCCGGCCCGCTCGAACCGGCCACCACGTAGCTGACCGTCTCGCCCTTCCTGGCGGCTGCCTCCTGCAGGGCGGACTTGAAATCGAACTGTGTTTCCTGCACCGCCTCCATACGGGGCCGGAAAGCTCCGGTCACGGCGTTCGATGTCACCGTAAACCCGTAATGGACGTGGCAGGCACCGATCATTGCTTCGGTGATTTCCGGCAGGGGACGCTCCCCCTCCAGCAGCAACCGGGCGGGGGTCTGCTTTCCATCAACTTCGGAAGGATCAGCTGCGAGCAGCATCTCGGGGACTCCCAGCTCCCGCCCGACCTCCGCGCAAGCCTTGCCGCTGACCGTCTGATTGAGAATCTTGGTCAGCGCTCCGGCGCTCAGGTCCGGCAAAGTCCGCTGAAGTTCATCCACTACCGAAAGGCCGAGCACCGCATCGCCGAGCAGGGCCAGCCGCTCGTAGGAGCCGGTCCGTTGCGTCGCCCACGAAGAATGGGTCAGGGCTTCCTTTCGCAGCTGCTCCGGGAGACCTTCGATCAGTTGGCGAAGACCGGTGTTGTCAGAGAGGCCGCTGCCGTTGGCAGTGGTCGATTCCAGTTCTGCGTCCCGGTCACGCGCCCGTCTTAGCCAGGACAAAGTCAACGGCATCCTTCACGTTCTTGATCGTTGTTCCCTCCTGCTCGGAGATCACGATTCCATATTCGTCCTGGAGTTCCATGACCAGCACCTGGAGGTCAAGAGAATCCGCGTCGAGATCATCCTTGAAGCGGGTCTCCTCCTGAATCCGGTCGGGTGAGATCTCCAGTTCCGCTGCGAGATGAGTGCGGACCAGTTCCATGACATCGTCACGATTCATCACATGTTTCCTATCAGACGTCCCCGCCGGATTCGATCGATCCACGGTTGGCTCCGACCCGATGAAGCAACTCCTCGGTCAAGCCGGGAACGTCCACACGGGCAGAACGGGCCGCCACACGGACTGCATTCGCAACCCCTTCAGCGCCGGAGCTGCCATGACCTACTACCGCGGTTTTCCGCAACCCGAGCAAAATGGCCCCACCAGTCGTATCCGGATGAAGTTCCCGCTTCAGACCGCCGAGCGCCGGTTTCAGCATCAGGCCTCCGGCCGCAGAAAGCGGGTTCCTGCGAGCCGCATCGGAAATCGCGCCGACCACCGTCTTGACCGTCCCTTCCATCGCCTTCAGCACCACGTTCCCGGTAAAGCCGTCGGTTACAACCACGTCGGCTACAGCGGCGGGAACGTCCCGACCCTCGACGTTGCCGATGAAGTCGAACTCCTTCGCCCGGGTCAGTGCTTCGTGGGCCTCAACCACCTCGGCCCTGCCCTTGCCGGCCTCTTCGCCAACCGAAAGCAGGCCGACCTCGGGGCGCCGAACGCCCAGGACCGACTTCGAGAAGGCAGCTCCAAGCCAGGCAAACTGGATCAGATGCTGGGCCCTTACGTCCACGTTGGCTCCGACGTCCAGAAACACCACGGTGCGGCCCGGCAGCGGAACCTGGGCGGCGAGCGCCGGTCGCTTCACACCGCGAGAGCGTTTCAAACCGAAAAGCGAAGCTGCCAAGGTGGCCCCGGTCGACCCGCAACTGACCACCGCCTCCGAGTTTCCGGCCGCAACGTCGGCAACCGCCCTCACTATCGAAGACTCGGGCCGGCCCCGCACAGCAGCGACCGGATCATCTTCGTTTGACACCTGATCGGTGGTATCGATCAACTCGACTCCTTCGACGCCGTCGAGGTCGATCTCTGAGGAGGGCCCGAAAACCCTCAACCTGATTCCATCAGCGGCCGCAAGCCGGACACCGGCGGCCAGCACATCAAAGCCGGCTTCTACACCAAACCCATCAAGCGCGACCGCGGTCCCACCGAGATCCAACGCCTACCCGCTATTCGGGGGTGACGGCGCCGAAAGGCTGCTCTTTGGGAGCGACAACCTCACGGCCCTTGTACTGTCCACAGTTCGGGCAGACCCGATGCGGAAGCCGCGGGCTGTGGCACTGCGGACAGTGATTGACGCGGGCCTTGGCGGCCTTGTGGGTGGCGCGTCGCTTGTCCCGGCGGGTCCTTGAGGTTCGTTTCTTCGGTACGGCCATAAGACGCAGCAGTCTACTGCAGATCGCGAAGCTTCGCCCAGCGGGGATCAATGTTCTGACCGTGGTCATGGTCGGCCGGGTCAGCATCATTCAGGGAATCCCCACAGACCTGACAGAGACCGAGGCAATTCGGGCGGCAGAGAATCTGCTCGGGCAACGAAAGGATCAACGCATCGTGGGTCCAGGCCGAGACATCAAGTGTGCCCTCTTCCACGTAAGGACTGCTCAATTCGGCCGCGCTTGACTCATCTTCGTCTTCCTCGTCGGGCCTGACCCGTCCCGCACCCTGGACCGCGATCGGTTCGACCGGCTGATCCACCTCCCGGGCATCAACCCGGACCTCGGCCCTTGCCTCCTCGAGACAGCGGAAGCAGGGACCGACCAGGCCGACCTCGAAGCGGAGCCGCAGGGCGTAGCCCGCACTGGTCCGGGACACATCAAGCAGGAACCCCGGCTCGGCCGGGACCGGTTCATAGTCCTGCCCGCCAAGAGAGACCTGTGCCGGTGCCACTTCACCGGTGATTCGGGTCGCATCTCCGTAGGCAAGCCCGAGGGCGTCAAGATCAACCTTTTCGATCAGCATCTCTTTCCAGCATGGCAGACGAATACGATGGCCTGAATGAGCACCTCTGACGAATCCTCTTATCTCGACACGGTCCGGACCCAGGTTCCGCACTACGACGAGCTCCAGCAAGCAGCTGTGGAAGCCATCCCCTTCGAGCCGGCCGAGGTGCTTGAGCTCGGAATCGGGACCGGAGAAACCGCGTCCCGCCTGGTCAGCCGCTTTCCGCAAGTGAGGATCACCGGACTTGATTCGGACCCTGACATGCTCTTCAAGGCGAGGGAGATCGCACATGAGGTGAGTCTCGCCCGGATGGAAGACCCTCTCCCGGATGGACCCTGGGACCTGATTCTGTCTGTACTTTCGGTCCATCGCCTGACCGACGCGCAGAAGCTTTCCCTGTTTCGCCGGGTACGGGAGCAGTCAAAGGCCCTGGTGATAGGTGATTTCGTGTCGCTCGGGGACAACCGGGGCGAAACCGAAGTTCCCGGCGATGCCTACCCGGACACTGGCGAAGAACTCGCCAACTGGTGTGGGGGCGAAATCGTCTGGTCGAAAGACGATCTCGTAGTCATTTTCGCCGACTACCGCTGAACAGGTCACTCCAGGGCTCTGGCTGCCCTCGGGAAAAGCGGGCTTCGGCAGCAACCGGCGAAAACCGGATGCCTCGCGGCTACTCCTCGATTTCGTCCAGGGGCTCGTCGCGTCCCGCAAGCCTGTCCCGGCCTCGCTGAACCGCAGCGGTGAACTTCTGGAGGTTGACCTCAAGTGTGTTGAGGATTTCGTCGGCGTAGTCCTCGGCACCAAGGCGTATCTCGCGCTCGCGGGCCCTCGCATCCTCGACGATTTCGTCGGCTGCCCTTTCGGCCTGCTTCGTAACTTCCTCATCGGAAACCAGCCGGGCCTGCTGCTCACGCGCTTCGCGGACCACGCGCTCTGATTCCCGCTTGGCCTCCTCAAGCATCTCCTGCCGCTCCTTGACGATCCACCGGGCCTGCTTGATCTCCTCCGGGATCGTGGCACGCATCTGATCGAGCAGGTCGTAGATTTCCTCGCGATCAACACGAACCTGATCCGTGAGCGGGACCGGGCGTGCGTTGTGGACGAGGTCATCGAGCTTGTCTATGAGAACGAGGACATCCATGCGATGCGTAACCCTATGCGTCTCGGTGGTTTTGCGGGGGATAAGTGCTCATATGGTGAAGATTCTGCATGGAATCTCCCATTCCTTGTTTGTGCCCGAATGACACTAACTGCGACCCAGTCTATCCGCCAGAGCGGAGGCAACCGGTGCCGGCACCAGATCACTCACGTCACCGTTGAAGGTTGCCATTTCCTTTACACCGGTCGAAGAAAGGAAGCTGTACTCGGGGCGGGCAAAAACGTAGATGCTTTCGATCTCCGGATCGAGCTTCGAATTCAGCTGGGCCATTTCGTTCTCGTATTCGAAGTCGGAAATCGCCCTGAGCCCCTTGACTATCGCCTGGGCACCGTTCTTTCTTGCGAATTCGACCAGCAGCGTGTAGAAGGCCTGGACCTCGATGTTGCCCAGGTGGACGGTGGCATCCTCGATGAAAGCGATTCGCTCCTCGACCGTGAAGAGAGTCTTCTTCTTGCGGATGGGCTGGTTCACGACGCCAACCACGACCCTGTCAAAGGTCCGGGAGGCTCGGCTGATGATGTCGAGGTGACCGTTGGTCACCGGGTCGTAGCTTCCCGGGCAGACAACGACTTTCTCGGCTTTCTCGTTCATTCGGCTGGCGTTTTTTCCTGGGACGGGGACGGGGCTCGGTGGAATGTAACCACCGTGCGTCCATAGCGTCGCTCACGCACCATGTCGAGGGATGGAAATTCCAGCGGTCCCCTATTGTCGGATTCAGCCACAACCCGGCCACCCGGCGTGAGCAACCGGCCCAGTTGCGGGTCCAGCAGTTCCGCCACCTGTGTCGCCGTCCGGTAGGGCGGATCCAGAAAAACGAGGTCAAAGGCGCCCGCCGGGGCCAGGGTGATCCAGTCGGTTGATTCAGCCCTGATCAGTTCGATCTCCCCGGTCAAACCGAGGTTGTGAACGTTGCCCATCGCCGGCCTGGTGTCCCGGTCAACCAGCACCGCCGAGGCGGCCCCGCGCGAGATAGATTCGATACCCAGGGCGCCGGTCCCGCAGTAGAGGTCGAGCACTTTCATTCCCTCCACGTCTCCGAGCGCGGAGAAGATCGCCTCGCGCACCCGTTCCGAAGTCGGCCGAACCTTCCAGCCTTTCGGGGCCAGCAGTTGCCGCCCGCCGAGGCGGCCCGAAATAACCCTCATGCCGCTGCCTCCTCCCCGGCTTCCCCGGGACCGATTGATGCGCTCAGCAGTTCCAGTTCCAGTTCATCCATTGAGGCGAGATCCTGCCGGGCAGTTTCGAGAAGTTCGATGTCGCGGGGCAGCGCAGCTACCCGGAACCGTGGCAGGCCATGCTGGCGGGTGCCGGCGACTTCGCCCTCTCCCCTCATTTCAAGATCCAGTTCGGCCAGCTTGAAGCCATCACTGGTGGAGGCCAGCGCCCCGAGCCGCCTTGCTGCCCGGGGACCCGAACTCTGGCTGAACAACAAGCAGCTGCCTCCGTGAACACCTCGGCCGATCCGGCCCCGCAACTGGTGGAGCTGGGAGAGGCCAAAACGGTCGGCCCCTTCGATCACCATTACGGTCGCGTTCGGAACATCGATCCCTACCTCGATCACCGTGGTCGCAACCAGCACATCGATTCGCCGGTCGGCAAAAGCAGCCATGGCAACCTCCTTCTGGGCCGGCTTCATCTGGCCGTGCAGCAGACCCACCTCATAGCCGGCCAGCTCACCGTCGGAGAGACGCTCTGCCTCGGCCGCGGCCGCCCTGCCCTCGACCATCGGCGATTCCTCGACCAGCGGGCAGACGATGAAGGCCTGTCTGCCCCGGTCCAGTTCCGTCCGCAGAAGATCGAATGCTTCGGATCGCCGTGCCTCGGAATAGACCTCGGTTGTCACCGGAACCCGGCCGGCAGGAAGTTCCCTGAGCGTCGTCACATCCAGGTCACCGTATTCGGTGAGGGCAAGGGTCCGGGGAATCGGGGTTGCCGACATGTGAAGCAGATGAATCCCCTGCCCCGGAGGAGCCTTCCGGTCGAATCCTCCCCGCTGCCTGACTCCAAAGCGATGCTCTTCATCGACTACGGCGAGGCCAAGTCGCCTGAAACGGACCGGTTGCTCCAGCAGCGCATGGGTACCGACCAGGATTGCGATTTCACCCTCCGCGAGACCGGCCAGCAGACCGGCCCGCTCGGCTGGACGGGTCGAACCGGTCAGCAGAGCTACCTTCACGCCGGTTCCTTCGAGCAGGGCCGCGAGGGTCGCAAAGTGTTGCCCGGCCAGCACCTCGGTCGGAGCCATGAATGCTGCCTGGGCGCCGCTTCCGACCGTTTCCAGCATCGCGTGGATCGCGACCACAGTCTTGCCGGAACCAACTTCCCCCATCAGTAGCCTGCCCATCGGTTCGGTCCCCGAGATCTCACTACTGATCGTCGCAATCGCATTCCGCTGGTCACTGGTCGGGTCGAAGGGCAGGTTCGCGAGCCACTTCGAAGCGAGCCCGCTTCCCCCGTCCAGTTGCTCTGCCCCGCCCGCCCTTTGTCTGTGCCTGAGTCTCCGTTCCCGGATCCGAACCTGGCTTTCCAGCAGTTCCTGATAGGCAAGCCGCCTCAGCGCCGTCCCGGCTCGCTCTTCGCCGGCTGGAAAGTGGGCTTCACGGAAAGACTCGGTCAAGCCCGCGAATTTCAGGCCAGGCACGTTTTTTCTCCTCATCAGCCGGGCCGGGAGAGGATCTGGCAGGCCGGATGCAAGCCGACAGGCTTCAAAGGACCAGCGGCGCCACCGACCCGGACCGATCTCGCCACCCGAGGAATGTGCCGAGCGAAGAGCATCTGCTGCGAGCCCCGGTGGCCTGGCAGCGCCTGACTGCCAGGCAACGGTTTCATCGGCCCGCATTTCGATGGCCTGGCCCTGCAAGGGCTCGGAAGCGGACACCACCAGGCCGTTCTTCTCCATCCTTCCTTCCAGATACCAATAGCTGTCGGCAATCAGCTTCTCAGCCATCCACGGCTGGTTGAACCAGACTGCCTTGCGGGCACCGGAATCATCGGCGACCCTTGCCTCGACCACACTGAACCGGCGCCGCCTCGTCCTGACTTTCCGGGCCCGGACGATCCGGACTTCCACCGCGGCCGGCTCACCCGGTTCGAGATCCTCCAGAAAACCGGTGCCCGGCCGGTGCCCGTAGGCTCTTGGAACCCGCCAGAGCAGGTCGCCGACCGTTTCTATTCCTGTTTCAGATGCCAGGGCCCTGAACTTTTCGCCGACTCCGGGAATTAACGAAAGATCCCGGTTTGCGAGCGAAGGTTGCCTCCACCGGATGCCGGCCGCAAGCAATTCTTCCCGGCCGGGGCGGTCGCCAGATCCACCGCCGAAACGGGGCGGCGGCGTGGACGGCAGAGTTGCCGCGGTCACTGAGCGGCTAGCAGCCACCACCAGCTCGGCTGCCCGCCCTCGTGGAGCTCAAGCTCGACCCCGTTCGGACTGTGGTCACCAATCTGGTCCAGAGGTATCGGCGCGCCATCCCCGGCGATTACGGTGACCAGCTCGGCATCGGATGAGAGTCTTTCAATGGTCGAAGCCAGAGTGGAGCCGGAGCCGCCCCAGGCGACAATCTCCCCGTCCTTGAATCCGACCGCGTCGCCGCGGCGGAACCGGCCCTGGGCATCATCCCGTCCGGCTGGCGCAACGCCACCCACGGTTATGCCGGCGACCGCTTCCTCCAGCCGCTTCCGGTTGGTGTCCAGATCGGCCTCGCCGCTGAACTCGATCAGGGCAAGCAGCCCCTCCTGCTGGGTACGGGTCGGCAAAACCACCGCACGCTTCTCGGAAAGGCCGCAGGCCCGCTCGGCGGCCATGATCACATTCGAGGAGTTCGGCAGAACCAGCACATCCTCTACAGGCACGGCCCGGATACCGGCGAGAAGTTCCGCGGTCGAGGGGTTCAGGGTCTCACCACCGGGCACGACGGTCGCACCCATTTCCGCGAACAGAGCCTCAAGGCCTTCGCCGCTGCCAACCACCACAACCCCTGTCTTGTGGTTTGTGCTCATCCTGGCTTCGCGCTCCGCGATCTGCTTTCGCATATCGGCTACATCGAGGTTCGTTACGTTCCCGGCCCCCTCGAAGACATCCATCGCTGCCTCCGGGTCGTCGGTGTGAACGTGGACCTTGAGGGTCGATTCGTCGCCTACGACCAGAACCGAGTCCCCCAGTTCTTCCAGCCGCAAGATGAACTGGCGGGAACTGAGACCAGTTCCGGAGACAATGAAGTTGGTGCAGTACTGAAAGCGGCTGTCCTCATGCTCGGGATGGGTGATCTGGGCAGCCGAGTGATGCTGGATTTCCGGCAGATCGGCATCTTCGCCACGAAGGGCGGCAAGAACCCCGGCGAGGATCAGCACCAGCCCGTACCCGCCGGCGTCAACCACACCCGATTCGGCCAGCACCGCGAGCTGTTCCGGTGTCCGCTCGACGGCGGCCTGACCGTCGGCGATTGCCTTTTCGAGCACATCAGCGAGCACCTGATCCTGTTCGGCCGGCGTCGCATCCTGGGAGAGCCGCTGCCGGTCCGGTTCGATGTGGGCCAACTGGCTGGAAACGGAATGAGCGATCTCGCGGAAGACGGTGAGCATCGTTCCTTCGGCGGGGTTCCGCACGGACGAGTAGGCAGCGTCGGCGGCCTTGGCAAACGCTGACGCGACCAGAACCGGATCAACGAGCTCTCCCGGTCGCGAGGCCAGCTCCTCCGCAGCACCACGAACGATCTGACTGAGAATCACGCCCGAATTTCCACGGGCTCCCATCAGCGCTGCACGGGCAAGGGCGGAGACCAGCTGGGTTCGGCCGATTTCGTCCAGCGACTGGCCGTTGTCCAGCCGGTCGAGTTCTTCCATGACCGCCTTCATGGTCATGGCCATGTTGTCCCCGGTGTCGCCATCGGCGACCGGGAATACGTTCAGGTCATTGACTTCCTGCCGACGGGCTTCCAGGGAACCGTAGGCAGCAGCAACAACTTTCCTGAAACGTTCAATGCTCGGATCGGACACGACGGATCAGCCTACCGGTCCGGACCCCGGCCGGTGCGGCAGGCTACGCGGCTTTGGAAATCTTGTTTGCCTTGAGGCAGCGGGTGCAGACGAGCACGCGCTTCTTGGCACCACCCTCGAGAATTCGGACCTTCTGGAGGTTCGGGTCGAACCGGCGCCGGGTGGCGACCATCGAATGGCTCCGGTTGTTTCCGAAGCCGGGACCCTTACCGCAGGTGTGACATACGCGTGCCATAGGACGGAGCATCCTAGCCGATCGCCGCGACCGGCGTCCTTCAGGGGCGGAGCTCCTGCCGAATCGCGTTCATGCGAAGGACAGCGCGTGCCGCATTGGCACCGGAATCGCGCTTGCCACCACCCCCGGCCCGGGCCAACGCCTGATCCATGCTATCCACGGTCAACACGCCAAAACCGCATGGAACGCCGGTTTCAAGCTGGACGTTCTGGATCCCGCGGGCCGCTTCCCCACATACGAAATCGTAGTGGTCGGTCTCGCCGCGGATTACCGCACCGAGACAGGCGACACCGTCGTATTTGCCCGAACGGGCTGCGTAGCTGGCCGCAAGCGGCAACTCGAAAGCTCCAGGAACCTCAAAGACATCGATGTCGGAATCCCCGATCCCGTCCTTTGCGAACTCTTCCTTTGCGCCGGCCACGAGGCGATCGGCCAGGTCCGTATAAAAGTTGCCGACCGCGATTGCGTAACGGCCGGCCGGAGATCCCTTTCCGGCTTCAGGCACTTTGGTTCTTCTCGCTGTCGTGAATCTGCTCATCGAGGATCATTTCCTCGTCGAGAGCAAGTCCCTGGTGATGGAGAATGTGCCCCATCCGGTCACGTTTGGTCTTGAGATATGCCTCGTTATGGGTGTTCGGCGGCGCTTCTATCTTGATTTGCTCGGTGACTTCGAGTCCGTGACCTTCGAGTCCGATGATCTTTTTCGGGTTGTTGGTCAGGATCTTGATCTTGCCAAGGCCGAGATCCCTGAGAATCTGTGCCCCGATGCCGTAATCCCGGAGGTCGGCCGGAAGACCGAGCTCGAGGTTCGCATCAACCGTGTCAAGGCCCTCCTCCTGCAGCTTGTAGGCCCGCAGTTTGTTCAGCAAACCGATCCCTCTGCCTTCCTGTGACAGATAGAGCAGGACACCCTTTCCTTCAGCCTCGATCATCGCCATCGCGGCGGCGAGCTGCTCGCCGCAGTCACAGCGCATCGAGTGGAAGACATCCCCGGTCAGACATTCCGAGTGGACACGGACCAGCACCGGCTCACCCGAGTCGACCTCGCCCTTGACCATTGCCACGTGGTGCTTGTCGTCCACCAGAGAGCGGAAGCCAACCGCACGGAAGTCACCGAAGCTGGTCGGCAGGGCGGTCGAAACGACCCTCTCCACCAGCTTCTCGTTCTCCCGCCGGTAAGCGATCAGGTCAGCGATCGTGATCATCAGGAGATTGTGTTTTTTGGCGTAGCCAACCAGGTCATCGACCCGCGCCATTGTGCCGTCCTCGTTCATCACCTCGCAGATGACACCGGCCGGAGAAACGCCGGCCAGACGGGCCAGGTCGACGGCGGCTTCGGTGTGACCCGTCCTTTCGAGCACGCCGCCG
>JAGQUU010000055.1 GCA_020438345.1 Solirubrobacterales bacterium
CCCGATCACAAGCTCCTTCACGCCCATCCCACCGTTTCCCAGGAGCTCTACAACCGGCTCGGCCACGGTGACATAAAGGTGAAGCCCAACATCGAGCGGCTCGATGGCGACTCGGTGATCTTTGACGACGGCAGTCGCGAAAAGATCGACGTCATCGTCTACTGCACCGGCTACAAGATCACCTTCCCCTTCCTTGCCCCGGAAATCTTCCATGCGAAGGACAACCAGGTCGACCTGTACCGGCATGTCGTCGCGCCGGATCAGGAGGGTCTCTACTTCATCGGGCTGATCCAGCCTCTCGGCGCGATCATGCCCCTCGCCGAAGTTCAATGCGATTGGGTAGCCGACCTGATCGACGGTAGCGGGGCGGTTCCCGATCGGCTCGAAATGACTCGTGAAATCGCGCTCGACCAAGCGAAGATGAGCCGGCGCTTCGTCAAGTCGAAGCGCCACACAGTTGAAGTCGACTTTGCGGATTACCTGAGGGAACTGAAGAAAGAGCGGAAGACAGCCCGTGAGCGGGCAAGGTCCATCCCCGCAGCCGTCGGCCGTTAGGTCCCGCCGGTCAAACCCAGCCTGGGGTCCGCTTGCTCATGACCGCCTACTCAAGTCGGGATGCTCAGGACCGGCCACTCAAGTCGAGCTGCTCAGGACCAGCCGCTCGAGGTCGGCTGCCCGAAAGCGATTGCTCAGGACCGGCCTGGTTCGTGCTCGCGGGCGCGGGCCGGACCTGCCGGCTGCCTGCCCGACCTGACACGCATGCCGACTACCGGTTCGGCTCGGGGAGAACGGGGCAGTGGTGCTCTGGCAGCACCCCCGCCGTGCGGCGCGCGCCGCGGCCCCCGTGGCAATCGCGGACGCGGTTTGCGCCTGCTGCCGCCGTCGTCTTCGCCCTCGTCAAGCACCCCATCCTCGGCCTCGTTGGTCGAGGCCCAGTAAAGGAGCCAGATCATTGCGATCGCGGGGACCTTGAGCGCGATCAGCATAAAGAGGACAGGCCAGTAGCCGGACATCTGATCAGTGTAAATGGTTCGAAGGATCGCCGGACAGGGTCACGGTGAAGCAGCACCGGATCGGGATGAGGTTGAGAGGGAATCGGCCCAGTCGGCGGTTGCATCCGCCTGGGCTTCCTCAAACCCGATCTCCGGTTCGGTCGGGACCAGGAGTGTGGGGTGGCCGCCGGCTTCCCTCCGCTCGGCCCAGCTATAGCAACTCCGGTCGAATGAATCGTCGATCCAGGCTAGTGGCCGGTTCCCGCAAAACCGGCCGATCGCGGACAACTTCCAGTGAGCAGCGGTCGTGCCGGCCGCCACACCAGGTTCGTGATGCCCGTCGAACTCGATCACGGGCAGCGGTCCGATCCCTGTGATCAACGAAAGCCGGTCGTTGGCCCGGTCCTGCCAGCCGGTCGCCCAGACCAGTTCGAAACGATCCGCAAGCCGCAGAATTCGCGCCGCGGCGGCATTCGAAATGCAATGTGGCGTTCCGTCAATCAACTCGAAACTCGCAATCTCGGGAGATGGCGGCTGATCGAAGCCGAAAATGCTGATTACGCCATCAACATCGATCGCCAGGATCGGCCGGATTTCCGGGAGGCCAGCGGAATGTTCATTATCACGATGAGAAGACGCCAAGTTCACGGGACCTGTAGTATCCCCCGCCGTGCCTAATACCAATCAACTCGTACGCAAGGGCCGCAAGAAGCCCAAGAAGAAAGTGACCACGCCGGGTCTCAAGTCCGGTCAGGGCAACAAGAAAAAGGTCGCCGCACCACAGCGTCGTGGCGTCTGTACCCGTGTTGCCACCGTTACTCCGAAGAAGCCGAATTCTGCACTCCGGAAGATTGCCCGTGTGCGTCTCGCCCACGGCATGGAAGTCACCGCGTACATCCCCGGTGAGGGGCACAACCTGCAGGAACACTCCGTCGTCCTCATCCGAGGTGGCCGAGTCAAGGACCTGCCAGGTGTCCGTTACAAGGTTGTCCGGGGCACCCTGGATGCGGCCGGCGTCTCCGACCGCAAGCAGGCCCGTTCCCGCTACGGAGTGAAGGCAAGCTAATGGCGCGTCGTTCCGCAGCGACAATCCGGCCAATTGAGGCCGACACCAAGTACCGCAGCCGACTGGTTCAGCAGGTCATCAACAAGACCATGCGCCACGGCAAGAAGTCCACGGCTGAAGCAATCACCTATGACGCGCTCGCGATCGTCGCGGAACGCTCTGGCGAGGATCCGGTCGAAACCCTCGAAGAGGCGATCAAGCAGCTCACACCCGCCCTTGAGGTCCGCTCCCGCCGCGTCGGTGGTGCCACCTACCAGGTACCGGTTGAAGTCCCCTCCCGCCGCGCCCGCACCCTCGCGGTCCGCTGGCTGGTCGACTTCGCCCGGGCCCGCAACGAATACTCGATGTCCGAGCGTCTCGCCAACGAGATCCTCGACGCGACAAAGCAGCAGGGCAACGCCTTCAAGCGGAAGGACGACATCTTCCGCATGGCCCAGGCCAACAAGGCCTTCGCCCACTACCGCTGGTAACACGAGGCGCCGGGCTCGTCCCGGGACCACTCTGCTTGAGCAGGGCCGGGCAGCGTCCGGCACATTCAACATTTGTTTCGTGAGCCGGCGGGTTTGACCGGGGAGGAGGGACGAAACTCGCCGACCGCGGTCAGCTCCCCGGGTTGGCCTTTTCGACCAGGCTGTAGCCGCCCTGGCCGTCCATCGCGACTATCCAGATCGGCTGGACCACGTCATGGTCAGGGGTGAAACTGAACCGACCGAGGGGCGTTTCCTCGTTGACCTTCTCCAAAGCGTCCCGGAGGGCTTCGCGATCGGCAGCAATGTCGTCGAACTTCAGGTCCGCGTCCTCGGCGGCTTCGGCCAGAAGCTTGACGCCGGTGTAGGCCTGCGCGGCAAACTGGTCGGGCAGGTCACCGTAGCTATTGCGATAGTCCGCTATGAACTCCTGGTTTTCTTCCGAGGTGTTCCCCGCGTACCAGGCCGCGGCAGACTGGACACCCCGGCCGTCCTTACCGGCACTGCGGGCGACCAGCGGCGAGTTGAAGGCGTTCCCGCCGAGAATCGGCCCTTGGTATCCGGCTGACCTCAGGTCGGTGATCAGGGCCGCGCCGGTCTCGCCCGAGGAGGCGGTGATCATGATCACATCGGGGTCCTTTCCTGCGGGCAGGGGGAGACCATCGAGGTTCAGCCTGGACAATTTGACCTTGACTCCGTCTTCACGAAACGCCCCTGCCGCCGTCAGTGCGCTGGTTCTGCCGAAGTCATCGCCTTCCGGGTAAATGACAGTGGCGTTGCGCGGGTCCTCGCGGGCCACGAGATTGTTGATGTTGGCCGGGATCGCGGCGGCCTCGCCGAGCGAATCGCGAAAGATGAACTCGCAGGGATAGTCGCAATCACCGACGATGCCGGGGCCCGTGTTCGACACGGCGAGGACGGGAGTCTTCAACTGGTTGGCTACCGGATCGGCCTCTGCCGCGGAATTGGAAAACGTCGGGCCGAGCACCGCCAAAGCACGACCTTGCTCGATCAGTCCGCGCATTCCTTCAGCTGAAGTGACCGGATCGGATTCGTCGTTTCGCTGGATTAGCGAAACCTCGGCACCGTTGATTCCCTCGTCTTCATTGATCTCGTCGATCGCGAGCTGTGCTCCCTTGACCTGCTGCGGACCGAAAGGAACCCCGTCCCCAGTGGTAGAGAAAAGGGAACCGAAGGTGATCTGCTCACCCTCCCATTCCTCGCTTTCACCACAACCTGCGACAACCAGACCGGCAGAAAAGCAGAGGCAGGCAATGAGGGCAAAACTGCGCAGTTTCCTCATGAAATCAGTCCTCCTTGGACGAGCGGGTGATTCTGCCGGACGAGACAGATGCCCTGGATGAATCGGATTTTCTGCCCGACCGACGTTCCTCGCGGCCAGTGTCATTTGCGGTCTGTGGGCCAATCGATCGCAACTGGTCGGGGTCGAGCGAGAACAGGGCGAGTCCCGCGAGCACGATGATCACGCCGCCGATCAACTCCAGCCACAATCCGGCCTCCGCTTTGCCGGTCGCGTCGATATTGCCGGCGGTGGGTGTGTTGAACATGCCGGTGCTGCCGATGTCCGGCACATCGACGATCAGGAAGATCATGATCACCGCGACACCCAGACCCACCATCACGATCAGGGCGGAACGTGAGCCGGTGGCCACCGCAAAAACGAGTGCGATCGCGGAAGCGAGTCCGATGATCGCGGTGAGAGCTCCGTGTTTGCTCAGCAGGGTCACGGTCTCGAGCACTTCACCGAGCTCGTTCTCGAGCGAATATGCGGTCACAACCTGCGAAATGATCACGATCAGAGCGCCGAGCAAGGCGGTGATCGCGGCCAGTCTGCCGTTCATGCCCTGCTCCCGGTCACTCTGGCCTCCTTCGGGACCCGTGAAGCATTACGGTCCTGGCCCCGGGGCTCTCTCTCGCGCCGTCGAACCCGGTCGGCCGACGGTTCGAAAAGCAGGGCAAGACCGGATATCGCAAGTGCCGCGCCGGAAGCCAGTTCAAGCCAGAAGCCCGAGAGCAGCACGGCACTGACATCGGCGTAGGCGAGTTCGGCGTCGGTGGTGTCCATCGCACGGGGCAGATCAATCAGCAGGGTCACGACGAGACTGAGCAGACCGACGGTCACCAGCACCATGCTGGCGAGGCGCCGCCAGCGGGAGAACCGCCGGGCCTGGGCGCGAAGGCTCCCCAGTGCGATCACGACGACCGCGAGCAGGGCAGCGATAGCGACCGGCACCATGATTTTTGTGTGCACGCCGGCCGGGGTGGTGTGGTCGATGGTGGGGGCGCGGGCGAGGTCCTCGATTCCGGCATAGCCGGGCTGGCCTATCTCGATCGCTCCGAGCCCCTTGAACTGGGAGACGGCCAGCAGAATTGCGGCTGCCGCCGAGACAACGAGCAGGGCCCTTTGCGGAGTCACGACCCGGTCGGCGGCCCTGATCGCCCCGC
>JAGQUU010000056.1 GCA_020438345.1 Solirubrobacterales bacterium
AGGATGGCCAGCTCGTGCTTGGTCGAACGATCGACATCCCGCCATCGCTGCTCCTGGAGGACGAGTGAGCACTCTCCTGACCAGCCTTGTGATCCTGCTCGTTGCATGTGTGATCACTGCCGTGTCCATCTTTCTGGTCAGACGATTCGTGCCGGAAGGATTACGGGGCAACGAGGAACGCCGGGAACCGGTCTTTGCGTTCGCCGGCGTCATCTACGCGCTGGTGATCGGTTTCGTACTCGCCTACGCGCTACAGGGCTACCAGACCGCCGAGACTGCTGCCGGAACCGAGGCTGATTCCGTCAGTTCACTCTCCCGGGCTGCGACCCTGTTCGACGCCGAGAGTCGCGACCGGATCGGCCACGAACTCATCTGCTATTCAAGGGCCGTAGTCGACGACGAATGGCCTGGACTTTCGAAGGGCGAGCGTTCGGAACTTGCATCTGCCGCGACCGACCGGCTTTTCCAGTCCTTCGGCAAGCTGGGGCGAAGCAATCCGGACAACTCTGCCCTGTCGGCCTCCCTCGACCGGGTCAGCGAACTGCAGAAGTCCAGGGCAACCCGGCTGTTGAAATCAAACACTTACCTGCCGGCCATGTTCTGGGTATTCATGATCGGGGGCGGCCTGATGCTGATCTTCTTCGCCACCGCCCTCAAGGGCCGGGAACCGATAAAGGGTCAGGTGATGTTCATCCTGCCTGTCGCATTGCTACTGACCTGTTCGGTGTATCTGGTCGGTGTGTTCGAGCAGCCCTTCCGGGGCCCGAATGCGGTCCAGCCGGTCGCAATGGAGCGGGCATTGAACTCGGTCACCGAGTTCATTCCGGATCCCCGCGCCGATCGTCCCTGTCCCTGAGCCAGGTCTACATGGCAGGCAGCGCTTGCCGCAACAGGCTCCGCGGGAGCCGCGGCTACGGGTCGTTCTGGACGCCGATTCCCTTGCTCAGGTCATCCAGGCTCTCGTCCGAGAGGGGACCGAGCTTCTCACCGGGAATGGACTTGTCTTCGAGGTTGTGTCTGTCTTCGAACTCAAGAGGAGTCATTGGAGTATTCGAGATTCCGGGTTCGGCTTCCATCGCTTCCAGCGCCGCATCCAGGTCCGACGCCGAAACTGACGCGGGGACCGGCACAGCACGATAGGGAGCAACCGGTACGCCAAGCCGAAAGGCTCGCTTGCCGTCATGGGTGAAGCCCGTAATCCACGGGGCTGCGCCCCACGCGACGACCCAGCCATCACCGAGCTGGCGGAACGAACCGCAGCAATGCCCGTTGCCGGATATTTCGTCATCGCGGAAATCACCAAGGTAAGTGGCAGTACGGCTTTCCAGGTCGATCCGGTAACGAAGTGCCCGCGGCTGGCGACCCTTGATCTTGACCCCGTTGTCGTGAATCGTCAGCACATCGCCAATCATGCGGACGTCATGGTTGCCGGAAATCGGGTAGCCGCCGTACGGGTCATCCCCGACGACCTTCAGTGACTTCGGAGTCTGAACTCCGCCGAACTTCCACACGACCTCTCCGGTCTTTTTCGAGATGCCCCAGACCGTGTCGGTGTGGCGGGTCGAGAGCACGTACTCGTCACGCCAGGGTTCGATCGCGTTGAGGTGGAACTGGTCGTACCTGATCCGGCCCTGGGCATCGTAGTGGGGGTTGCGCCAGGCTCTCTGCCACCAGCGGTAAGGAGTTTCCTCAATCGCCACATGGTCTTTGGAGTTCCATTCCCAGACCACTTCGCCTTCCGGGGTCTGCTCCTGGATCGCTCCGTCGAGCAGGCCACGGTTGGCCCGGCCACCCACCGGGCGGAGATCAACGCCGTAGCGGGGCTTGTAGCTCATGACCAGGGCATTGCCGTTCGGCAGCAGGACGTACTCATGACCGTCAATCGGCGCTCCCTCGAAGCGAACCAGCCGGTCCAGGGTCCCGTCCAGTTCACGGATTTCGGTCGCCGTGCGGGCGTCCTGGCCGAATCCGTCCGCGAAGCCACGGGGAATCTGGACAGTCCCGTCGGCAAGGATCTGGCCGCCGAGCGTGTTGGTCGGGGTGCTGTACCACCAGCGCGGGGTTCCATCCTGGTCGAAGACCATCATCCAGGCACGTGCCTTCTGCCCGGGTTTGAGATAGGCGGTGACCATGAACATGCCCTTGGGGGGTTTGGCGAATCGCTTGTACCGCCACTCGGGGAAGTCCGACGGCAGGCAGCGGACCTGATAAGTCTCGGTCTCGCCATCTTCAGGGATGACCTTGACTTCAAAATCCTGGCCGGGCAAGGGACGGGCTTCGGCCTTGTAGATACCTGACTGAGCAGGATTGGCCCAGACCTTGACCTTCACGTCGGGGTCCGAACTGACCCGGACCGTCACCCGTCCGGGCACGCAGCGGGTCACGTAGTAGTGCCGGTCCGGGTTGAACTGGGGCCACATGGAGGAAGTATTGAACTGGGCCGGGTACTTGCTTCCCGGCCCGTCATTGTCCCCATCGCTTCCGACAATCGGTGCGAACGCGTTCAGGTTGCCATCCTTGGCCTTCTTGCCGGAGGACTTCGGAGCGGAGTCATCCTTCTTGTTGATCAAGTGCTGGCGGTAGGCGATGGTGCCGAAGCCGATACCGCAGACCAGCGCCAGGACCGCCGCGAAGATGGCGGTGGGCGTGAGATTCTTTTCTTTCTGGCGGGATTTCTCGGCTGGTTTCATGCCCGGGTCGGTCATCCGGTCCCTTTCGGCGCGATGGCAGTGGTTCGGAGTCTCCGGCCACCGGCCCGGCCTTGCCGTCTGCGGCTAGCTGAACGCGAACGGAAACCATATAAGAGCCTTCGCCGGATAGGGTGGTCGCCGATGCAAGCCCCGGACAGGTTCTCGATTAGCGACACGCTCCAGGCCATGCGTACCGAATTCGAGGAGAACCGTGCCCTGGTGTTGCGGATTACCCTGCTTTTCTCGGTGCTGGCCGCCGCTTTGACCCTGCTTGACCTGACCGGGCCCATCGGCTTTGCCGTTTCGGCAGGGATGCTTGTCCTGCTGGGCGCGACCTATGGCGGGCTGATAACCACAGTGGTCTGCGTCCCCGGTCAGCCGGATGGCATTGCGGAACTCTGGGGGAACGTGAAACCGGTTCTCGCCCGATTGATCTGGGTCACCCTGATAACGGCCGCAGTTGCGATCCTCGGCTTCTTCGCCCTGATCGTGCCCGGCCTGATCATCGTCACGATCTGGTCGGTCGGCGGTCAGGTGATCGTGGTCGAAAGGCCCGGCGTGCAGACTGCACTCGGCCGCAGCTTCGAACTGGTCCGTGGCAACGGCTTCCGGGTTTTCGGATACCTGCTGTTGCTGGGTCTGCTCGCGGCCGTGCTTTCAATACTTGCCCTTTTGATCACCATCCCTTTCGGGGACGGAATACTGAGGACTATCCTCAATTCGTTCCTCAGCAACCTGGTCACGGCACCGGTTGTGGCAATCGGATCCGCGGTGCTTTACAACGCCTTGTCCCGGCCTCAGGAAGAGCCGGCAGACCCTGCTGCCTGAGGTTCCGCGGTGTCGTCGGCCACGGGCTCGGGCGTCGCGCCGTCATCGGCGATAATTTCCTTCATCTTGCCGCCGACCATGCCGAAGTGGGCGACGATGTAGCAGACCACCATCAGCCCGCCCATGATGTAGAAGACGGTCGAGGTCGAACTGGCGAAAGCTTCCTGAACGGCATGAAAAACCTTGTCGATCTGGGGACCGGAGGCATGGCCTGCCAGTGCCGTCTGGTCACCACCACCGGCCGAGGTCATCGCGTGGGCGATCTTGTCTGAGTCTGCGGTCGGCAGTCCGAGAGCACCGAGTTTGTCCTCGACATTGCTCTGGTTTTTCGTCGTGAGAATCGTGCCCAGTACGGCCAGGCCGAAGGCGGCAGCATAGTTGCGGACCGTCTGGGTGATTCCCGTTGCCTCTCCGTAGCTGGTGTTGGGAGCCCGGTTGATCGCGTCTGTGCTGACCGGACCAAGCATCATCCCGACGCCTCCTCCGGCCATGATCATGTAGATCCATTGGCCGCCGAGCCCGGCACCGATGTCAGTGACCTGACCGGCCCAGAGAAAGAATCCGATCGCGGCAAGCGCCGCACCGATCGCGGTGGCCGGCTTGGCACCCTTGCTGTCAAGGATCTTGCCGCCCCATTGCGCCCCGACCACGAAGCCACCGAAGAAGACGAGCAGGAAGACGCCGGCATCGGAGGCGTCCCACCCGAGCGCGATCTGCGAATACATGCTGGCGAAAAAGAAGAGCGGCACAAACGCGATTGAAAGGAAGAAGAGCACGATGTTGTCGGCCAGGAAAGCCCGTTCCTTGAAGATCGCGACCCGCATCAGCGGGAACTTCTGGCGGTTCTCGAAGGCAACGAAAGCAACCAGGATTACGATGCCGAGAACGATGCAGATCCAGGTGAGGGGATTGCTCCAGCCCCAGATCGCCGATTGCTGGAAGCCGAGCACGGAAAGGCCCATGCCGAGAGCGATGAGGACTGCGCCCTTCATGTCAATCGGCTGCGGGGTCTTCTTGTTGTCCGGTTTCGAAAGGTAGATCAGGACAAGCGAAATGATCGCGATCGGGATGTTGATCCAGAAGATCGAGCGCCAGGTCCATTCGGTCAGGTAGCCGCCGGCGATCGGCCCTACGGAGGTAAGCGCACCGGTGATGCCGAAAAAGATTGCCAGTGCCCGGCCACGCTTTTCAATGGGGAAGGCGGAAATCGTGATCGCCAGGGCGGCCGGGAACATGATCGCTGCGCCGGCTCCCTGGATCAGGCGGAAGACGATCAGCCAGGGTTCAGCAAGATCACCTTCCGGAGTGGCGCCACAGAGGGCCGAACAGACGGTGAAGATCAGGATGCCGACGACCAGCATGGTGCGCCGGCCAACCACATCGGCCAGTTTGCCTCCGAGCGCGAACACGGCCGCCATCGCCAGCAGGTATCCGGAAACGATCCACTGAACACCGGTTTCCGAGAGTCCGAGGTGTTTCTGGATGTCCGGAATCGATATCGAAACGATCGTCTGGTCGATGAAAGTCATCGACACTGCGAAGATCATGGCTACGAGGACGAGGGAACCGCTCTTCTTCTGTGGCATTGTGGGAAACCTACATAAATGGACCTTCACCACGGAAAGATGACACTCGTCATCTTTCAACGGATAGGCTGCCCGCATGGAGATTCTGCGTACCCCCGAAGACCGATTCTCTGACATCCCCGATTTCCCGTGGGATCCGATTTATCGCGATTGGGAGGACATGCGACTGGCCTACCTTGACGAGGGCGAGGGCGAACCTCTGCTGCTGCTACACGGCGAGCCCACCTGGGGTTTCCTCTGGCGCAAGGTGATGCCCGCCCTGCTCGAAGCCGGGTACCGCTGCATCGTTCCGGATCTGGCCGGCTTCGGCCGCTCCGACAAGCCAGCCGACGACAGTTGGTACACCTACGACCGGCATACCGATTCGATCGTCAGTCTGCTTGAAGAACTCGACCTTTCCGGCGTGACCCTGGTTTGCCATGACTGGGGTGGACCGATCGGCTTGCGGGCCGCCTCAATCGAAGCTCCGGAGCGGTTCAGCCGGCTGGTCGCGATGGACACCGGACTGTTTACCGGCTACCAGAAAATGAGCGATGACTGGAACCATTTCCGGGACTTCATCGCTTCGCACCGTGACGTGCGGATAGACATGCCGATCCGTGGCGGCTGCCATTCCGAACTCTCCGAGGAAGTCGTCGCCGCCTACGAAGCGCCCTTCCCCGATGCCAACTACAAGGCGGGAGTCCGGACCTTCCCGCCGATGATTCCGGTCACACCCGATGACCCCGGCGCAGCCGAAGGCCAGGCAGCAGCCCGCTACCTGCTTCAGGATGACCGTCCCGCGCTCCTGCTCTGGGCCGACAGTGATCCGGCACTTCCACTGGACCCGGTCGGTGGCCTGGTCCAGATGCTCCTCCCGGAGGCAGAACCTCTGACCGTGATTGCGGATGCCGGCCATTTTCTTCAGGAGGACCGCGGCGAGGAAATCGGCCGGATAATCGCTGACTGGCTCAATCACAACCCGGTCAGCAAGGACTGAGCTCAGGACGGCCTGGTACCACGCAAAAGCATGTTGAGCAATGGTTCGGCCCGCTTCGCATCTGGCTGTTCTCCCGTGATCAGATCGAGGTAGATGTAACCCGCCATGACCCGCTCGATCACATATGCGAGGTCATAGGCCCCGACCCCATCCGGAAGTGTCAGGTTTCCGGCGTCCACCTGGCGTTCGATCGAACCTTCAACCCATCCGATCAGGCGTTGCTGATAGCCGGCCCCGGACCTGGTCAGCAGTGACATCGCCGAATCCCCTTCTGTTGCCAGCCAGTGCTTCATCCCGGGATTCGAAATCACCCGCTCGGAGAATTCGATGGTCAGCCCGACGATCCGGTCGGGGCCGGTTGAGTGGGTACCCTTCTCCAGATCTTCAAGGGTCCTGATCGTCATCCACCAGACCAGCTCGACCATGAACTGATCCCTCGACCCGACCCACCGGTAAAGGGTCGCCCGGTTTACCCCGAGGTCACGGGCAAGCGCCGACATGTCTATCCGCTCGAGATCCATGAACGTCCGGATGCCAAGATCAAGTGCGCGCAGCGGACCGGAATCCCGGGGGCATTCCGGATCGGCCAGAGCCGATTGAAGCTTTGTCGATCGAGCGGCCAAGAACGCCCAGCATTTCGCATTTGACGCAAAAGTGCGGGGCCGGTCGCGATCCATATCGAACGGGACGCCACTTGCGAGTTTGCGGATCTTCATCCGACCGGGACCAACGCGCCTCCGGTACCGGCCGTAGGATGCCCGCATGGAATCCAGCAAGACGGGAGATTTGCCGGCGAAGCAGGGCCTTGTCCTGCTCACGTTGATACTTATCGCCGGCGTCGCAAACCTGAACCTCGCAGTTGCCAACGTTGCCCTGCCAGACATCGGCAAGGACCTCGACGCGAGTCAGACCGGACTCGATCTGGTCGCGGTCGGCTTCTCGCTGGGGCTGGCCGGTTCGGTTCTCTACCTCGGTGCCCTCGGAGACCGCTACGGACGCAAGATGATGCTGATCGCCGGGACAGCGCTGGCGATCCCGGCGGCACTTGCCGCGGGGCTTGCGCCCAATGTCGGTGTGCTCTTCATAGCGCGGGTATTCGGCGGGCTCGCTGCCGGCATGGCCTTCCCCACCACCCTCGCCCTGATCACCGCCCTCTGGTCCGGCCCGTCACGAACCAGATCTATCGCCCTCTGGTCCGGCATCGGCGGCGGAATATCGGCGCTGGGGCCGCTGGTTTCGGGAGCCCTGCTGCTGAACCACGATTGGGGCTCGGTTTTCCTGATCACAATTCCACTCGCGGCGGTGGCCCTGGTCCTGGCGATCTGGCTGATCCCGTCGCATGTAAACGAAACCACTGACCCGGTTGACAATCTTGGCGGCATCCTCTCGATCATCATGGTCGGCGGAGTAGTACTGGCGATCAACTTCGTGTCGATGCCTGGTTACGGAGTCACCACCGCGGCAATGGCTGTGGTTGGGATTGCAGCCGGAATCGGCTTCATCATCCGTCAACGCCATGCGCCAAACCCCCTGTACGACCTGAAGATCGCCGCCCGCCGCACCTTCTGGGTCGCGGCAACGGCCGGCATCATCGTTTTCGGCACCTTGATGGCGGCGATGTTCGTCGGGCAGCAATATCTCCAGAACGTACTCGAATACTCAACCCTGGATGCCGGGCTTGCGATCCTCCCGGCCGCCGTCGCGATGATCCTCGCCGCACCGATCTCGGCCAAACTCGTTCACAGCCACGGTTCGCGGATAACCCTCATGACCGGGTTCGTCTTCTGCCTGATCGGCTTCGTCGCAATGCTGGTCTTCTGGGACGAAAATACTGCCTACTGGCAGGTTTTCCTCGGCTATTTCCCAGTGGGAATCGGGGTCGGGCTTGCCGGCACCCCCGCCTCGAACTCGCTGACCGGTTCGGTCCCGGTGGCCAGGGCGGGCATGGCTTCCGGCACCGCAGACCTTCAGCGTGACCTGGGTGGGGCGATCATGCAGTCGATTCTGGGGACCGTGCTGACCTCCGCCTACGCTTCATCCTTCGCTTCCCAGATCGCCGCCAACCCCGAAGCGAGCAAGAACGTCAGTGAATCGGTTCAGAGCCAGCTCGAAAGGTCATTCGGTAGCGCCGTGACGATCGCCGAGCAGCATCCCCAGTACGCTCCGCAGATCGTCCATGCCGCGCAGACAGCTTTCCTCCATGGCGGAGACACCGCCTACCTGGTCGGGATGGGAGCAATCGCGATCGGGGCCCTGGTCGTGTTCTTCCTGTACCCGAAGAAGGATCGCGAGACCGAACTGCTGGCGCAATTTCACACCGAGGATGCGGCGCATTCTGTCTCCTAGCCCGACTACGAGGCAGGAGAAGACATGAACCGGACATTCCGGCAATCAACGTGACGAGAAGCGGTTCTGCCGGTTCGACCGGTTCGTGATTCGCCCAAAGTTGTCGGCCCGAAAGGTCGTCCGGCGTAACATCGGCCCCGGCGACCTGCCGGTGTCACGGCGAACGACCAACCAGCCACATGACAACTGCGGCGGCCTGGCGGCATTCACCGCCGCCGGGCCGCGAACGGTCAGATCCTCACGGACCGATCCAGGAGATGGTCATAGACGCGCCCCCTGGCAGACCGGCGTTTACCTGGGTACCGAGGTCACCCAAGGAGTTCTGCTGGGCCAGCAACGAAACCGTGTCGCCGGCGTTTAGCCTGGCAACCCCGGTTGCCGTCTGGCGGATGACCCCGTCGCTTCCCGGTGAAGACTGACTCAAGGCGACAAGCTGGTTGCCGGCTCTGATCTGAAGTTGGCGGTTACCGGTCGTGTTTCCTCCCCAGCCAATCTGGGCGGTGATCAGCCAGGTACCCCGCCTGTTGACGGTCATCAGGTCATCCGGGGGGTTGTAGAGGCCCCCGACGTCGAAGGTCTCCGTGTCCAGCTCGACTGGGGTAGCCACAGCGTTGGGAAAGGTCTGGGCTGCTGCTGCTTTCGCCCTCGCGGTGGGCATTTCGGCCAGGGTCGGGTTCGGGTAGGTGCCGGCCAGGTCACCGCCGGCCGGGGTTCCCTCGATCGGGCCTGCCGGTCCGGTCGCTCCGCGCGCTCCCTGGGGGCCACGGGGCAGGGAGTTCTGCTGGAAATCCCTCACCGTGAGAGACCTGTCCCTGACCTTTGCCGAATTGATCGAATTGTTTCGGATCTTCGGAGTTGTCACCGCGTTGTTGCGGATCTTGGGAGTGGTCACCGCGTTATTTCTGATCTGGTTCGGTCCGACCGAGTTTCGGGGCAGGTTGGTGGCCGCGTAGGCCCCGCCACCGAGAGCGACGATCAGGGCGAGGACCGCCACAACCATCGCCGGTGAAGGCTTACCGATTCTGCTGCTGTTCCTCATAAACATGTCCGACTCCTTCCTCTTGCTTTTCCGGTTCCCTTTCAACAACCCGCCAAAAGGTCGGAAATTCGGTTTCCGTCGAGGTTAGAGGGCATACCGGTCAAATGCCAACGATCCCGGGTCGCTCAAGGACCGACCCATGTCCCTGAAAGCTGGACGGCACCCTGACCGGTTCCGACCGCGGTGTCGAGGTCAGCGCCGGAGGACTGGTACCCGCCGAGCTGGATCTTGTCGCCCGCTTCCAGCGAGTCGACCAGCGTGACCGATTGCCGGATTCCACCCGAATTGGATGCGGAGATGTTCTCGCCTACGCGGATCTCCCCATTCAGGAGGATGCGTGTCTGGCGCTGGCCGTTAGCGTTTCCAGTCCAGCCCACCGTGCCGCTGATCACATACACCCCGGGCCTGGTTATGACCAGGGCGTCATCAGCATTTGAAAACAGCCCCTCCTGGTTGAGAGTCGCACCGCTTAGCGAAAATACGATGTTGGTGTTGTGTCCGGTGGTCTGAACAAGGCTGGAAATGGCTCTGGCAGCAGGAGCCGGGGCGAGCTGGTCAGGACCGACCGCACCGTCTGCCAGACCCGGATTGGGAAAGGTCCCGCTGAGCGCCCCGCCCGCGGGAGCTCCGGCGATCGGACCGGCAGGTCCGGTAGCACCGGTTGGACCGGTCGCACCTCCGGGAAGCTGCCCGATCTTGAAGTCCTTGGCGAGGAGGGAACGGTTCTTCACCTTGGCCGAGTTGACCGAATTCTTCTTCAGCTTCTTTGCGGTAACCGCGTTTTTCTTCAGCTGTTTTGACCCGACCGAATTCTTCGGCAGGTTGATCGCCGCATAGCTTGTCCCGCCCAGCGCGATGATCAAGGCGACCACCGCCACGATCATCGAAGGTGATGGACCTTTCCGGCCCTCCCTTGACCTGCCCCCGATTGCCACCATGCTCGCCCCGATCGTCGCCTGCTTCCAGAAACCTCAACCTAACCCTAACGGACGTCGGCGACAACCTTTCGGCCTCGGTGTCAGCCTTCGAAAAACCGCTGGATCCCGCTGAGCATCAGCTGAATCCCGATCGTGGTGATCAACAGACCGCCAATCTTCGTGACCACACTTTCTGCCTGTTCGGAGAGCTTCAGATACTTCGCGACGAGCAGATGACCCACCGGGAGGAGAGCAACAGCAACCGCCACTGCGACGAGAGCGACGATGGTTCCCTCGCCATTGTCGGCTGACGCGGCAATCGTGATCACGGTCGTGATCGCGCCGGGGCCGGCGATGAAGGGGATCGCGTAGGGCACCACCACGCTGCCGTCGAAACTTTCGGGTTGTTCTCGGGATTCCTTGCCACCCTGAGCCCGACTGGGCTCGCCGCCAAACAGCATCTCGAATCCCATCAGAGTTACGACGAGACCGCCAGCGACCCCGAAGGCACCGAGGTTGATTCCCAACAGGTCAAGAAGCTCGCGGCCGACGAGTGCCGCCCCGAAAAGAGTCACCGCTACGACGATCGTTATGCGACGGACGAACTCGACCCGCCGTTCGGGTTCAGCCGCAGTCAACTGCCGGAAAAAGATGCCTCTGGTCACCGGATCGGTGATCACGACCACCGCGACTATTGACTGAATATAGAAGTTGAGATCGACTTCCATACCTGCACTGCAGCGTAGAAGGCCGTCCGGTCACTAACCTGCCCTCCAATGGCCGACTACATCTTCACCATGCATCAGGTCTCCCGGGTCCATCCGCCCGACAAGGAGGTCCTCAAGAACATCTCGCTGAACTTCCTGCCGGGAGCAAAGATCGGCATCCTGGGACCGAACGGGGCCGGCAAGTCCTCGCTGCTCAAAATCATGGCCGGAACCGACACCGATTTCAAAGGCGAAGCCCGCCTGCGCGACGGCGCGACGGTCGGAATGCTCGAGCAGGAACCTCAGCTTGATGAAGCCAGGGATGTGCGCGGCAACGTGGAGGACGGTGTCCGCGAAATCAAGGACCTGCTCGATCGGTTCAACGAGCTCGCCGCCAACTATTCAGACGAAACCGCAGACGAATTCGGAAAGCTACAGGCGAAGATCGACGCGGTCGACGCCTGGAACCTCGACACCATGCTCGACACGGCCATGGATGCACTGCGCCTGCCGCCGGGTGACGCCGATGTATCGCGCCTCTCCGGCGGTGAGAAGCGGCGCGTGGCGCTCTGCCGGCTGCTTCTCTCCAAGCCTGACCTGCTGCTATTGGACGAGCCGACCAACCATCTGGATGCGGAGTCGGTCGCCTGGCTCGAACGCCACCTTGAGGAGTACCCAGGCACGATCGTTGCGGTGACCCACGACCGCTATTTCCTGGACAACGTGGCCGGCTGGATTCTTGAACTGGACCGTGGCCAGGGGATCCCATTTGAAGGCAACTACAGCTCGTGGCTGGAGCAGAAGCAGGCCCGCCTCGCACAGGAAGAAAAGCAGGAATCAGCCCGCGCGAAGACGATCGCTGCCGAACTCGAATGGGTCCGCGAAAACCCCAAGGGCCGACGCAAGAAATCGAAGGCACGCCTGGCCCGGTACGAGGAACTTCTGGCCGAGGAGAAGAACGTCAGGCTCGACCAGGTCCAGATCCACATCCCTTCCGGCGACCGGCTCGGTGGCGTTGTGATCGACGCCGAACACCTGAGCAAAGCCTTCGGCGAGAAGCTGCTGATCGAGGATCTCAGTTTCAAGCTGCCACCGGCCGGGATCGTCGGAATCATCGGTCCGAACGGAGCCGGCAAGACGACTCTCTTCCGGATGATCGTCGGGGACGAGAAACCCGACGGCGGGACGATCCGGCTAGGAGAGACTGTTCAGCTTGCCTATGTCGACCAGTCCCGAGACGCGCTCGACCCGGAGAAGACCGTCTGGGAGGAAATCTCGGACGGGGACGAGAACATCACGGTCGGCGCGAACAAGATGAACTCGCGGGCCTATGTCGGGGGATTCAACTTCAAGGGTTCCGACCAGCAACGAAAAGTCGGCGTGCTTTCCGGCGGCGAACGCAACCGGGTCCATCTGGCGAAGCTACTCAAGACCGGTGGCAACCTTTTGCTGCTCGACGAGCCGACCAATGACCTTGACGTAGACACGTTGCGGGCGCTTGAGGAAGCATTGCTTGGCTTCGCCGGCTGCGCCGTCGTGATCTCGCATGACCGGTGGTTCCTCGACCGTGTCGCGACTCACATCCTCGCCTTCGAAGGAGATTCACAGGTGGTCTGGTTCGAAGGCAACCTGGAAGCCTACGAGGAAAACAGACGCAACCGCCTCGGCGCCGAAGCCGACCGCCCCCACCGAATCACCTACAAGCGCCTCACCCGCTGAACCGGGATCCAAAGATTTACGCTTGCGCCGAATCCAGTCGGTGGCTGCCCGGGGCCTACCCCACCAGGCTGCCGCGCCGTCTATCTGGCCAGGATCCTGCGCAGGGCGACGCGGTTGCTTACGGCAGTAACGGGAACTCTGATCTTCCTCACGATCGGTTTGCCGTAGCAGCGGTTGGTGGCACCCTTCGGTTTCAACCTCGCGGTTATCTTCACAGTCACCCGGTTGCGATAAAGCTGTCCGGTCGCGGTGCGTAAGGCCCGACGGGTTTTCGGCTTCACCTTCAAACGGAGATACCGGGTCCGGTTGATCCTGAATGTTCTCGGCTTCAGATTCTGAACCCGGTTCCGTTTTCCGGCTTTGTAGAGAATCCTCATCTTCACCTTCGCTACCACAGCCCGGTTTGACTCCACTTGAACCAGAACACCCGGAGTCTTGACAGCATCCCCAAAAGGAGGCGAAGGCTTGAATCGCTTCAAACGGAAAAGCGACTTCACCTTCGGGCAGACCACCGGCGCGGCCTTCGATACCGCCGAAACGCTCCCCGCATCACCACAACCCGTGACCGCCGGATCATTGTTCGAATCACCACTGTAAGAAG
>JAGQUU010000057.1 GCA_020438345.1 Solirubrobacterales bacterium
ACCAGCCGCTCCGCTACACCCCGGAAGGCAAGACCTATCCGGGAGGTCCGTTGGCGATGCCATCGGACCTGGACCTTGACGGCTGGAGCGTCGATGAAAGCGGGATCGCCTTCATCCAGCAGCGGCATCTGATCCAGACCGGATACGCGGATCTTCTGCTCGGTCGTATCGTGAGAAAAATCCGCAACAACGGTGACTATGACCGCGCGATCATTGTTCTGACCGCTGACCACGGCATTTCTTTCGACCCTGAAGAACTGCGCCGGGATGCCACCGCAGGCAACGTCGGGGCGGTAGTAAATCCCCTGTTGATGGTCAAGTATCCGAGGCAGAGGAGCGGCGTGGTTTCGGGATTGGCAACCCAGTCGATCGACATCCTCCCGACAATCGCGGACTGGATCGGAGCTCAGATGCCCGAGACCGACGGCGTTCCGGTGAATGAGATCCCGGAGAACCGTCAGATCAAAGTCGAGCGTTACCTGAAAGAACCACTGGTCACCAACGTCGAGGACATCCGTGCAGATCGCAGTGAAGTCATCGCTGACCAATTCAGCCGGCTTGGGTCCGGTTCACTTTGGCAACTTGGTCCGCGGCCGGGACTGATCGGCCAGAAACCCGGTCCCGTTCCCCGTTTCAGGCATGGGAGCGCAACACTGTTCGCACCCTGGAGAATCGAAAATGCCGACCGGGACCGCGATCAGGTGCCAGCTTTGATTTCCGGGGTCCTTGAGGGGATGGAGTCTGGTGACCTTGTCGCGCTCGCCTGGAACGGCCGGATCGTCGGGACCACGCGAGCCTTCAGTCACTCAAACCGGATCAGGTTCGGTGTGATGGTGCCACCATCGGTGATGAAGCGGAGCCGGAACAGGGTTGACCTCTACACCAGTGGACCGCAGGGGAGGCTCCGCCAGCTCCCTCTGGACTGAGGTCTACATAACCCGGCACGCGACCGTCGGACCCGCCTGTTAGGTTCGGCGGGTGCGCTACCCGATAGAGAGTTTCACTCCGGAGGAGGAGCGGTTGCTCGCTCCTTACTTCACGAATCTTGATCAGCCGGTTTTCGCGCTCACGAATTTGCCAGAAACGGTCAAGGGAGCCCTGTTCGCCCGCTATTCACGTTACGGCGGAACCCTGCGCCGGCTCTATCTGGACGAGTTCGCGGCTGATGCTGTTGCTGCTGACCCGAACGGTCGCCTCAAGCCTTTCGACGGGGAAGAAGGACAGCGTGCCGCGAAGCTATACGAAAGCGTCTTTGTTGGTTTCGGGGATGATTCGATCGCTCAGCTGGGCGGAGCCCACGTTGCCTGCGAATGGGTTTCGAACATCCTCACCAAGGTTCTTCAGCGTGGGCGTCTCGCCGCCTACCTGGAGCAATCGACCCGCTACATCGCCTATGACCAGGAAATGCCCGGCGGTGGCTATCGCTACTTGGGTGGCGATGCTCTCGACGGTCAGTTCGCCTCGGCGATGGACGAGATCTTCCGGATCTACTCGGAATCGCTGGCCGAAGTCGAAATCTGGGCCGCCAACCGCTGGCCCCGTCGTGACGACGAGCCGGAAGGACCGTGGCGCCGCTCGATCAAGGCAAAGTCACTGGACCTGCTGCGGGGCCTGCTGCCTGCCGCGACCCTCAGCCACGTGGGCATCTATGCCTCCGGCCAGGCCTGGGAGCAGCTGCTTTTCCGGATGATGGCTTCACCGCTGCCGGAAGCCCGACGCTTCGGGGGAATGATCCTCGATGAGCTGAACAAGGTGATTCCGAGTTTCGTTTCCCGGGTCGGCCGGCCCGATCGCGGTGGTGAGTGGATTTCTTTCCTCGAGGAGCGCCGGCAGACCACCGAGAACTGGGTTGAACGGCTCGGGCTGGCAGACCGTGACCGGGAAGATTCGGGTCCAACCGTTGAGCTGACCCGTGTCCACGGCACCGAAGACGACCTGCTTTCCGCCTGTCTGTTTGAGGAAGCGGATGCTTCGGAATCGGCGATCAGGGAGAGGATCGCAAGGCTCGATTCCGGCGAGCGTGAGCAACTGATGGCGGCGATCGTCGGTGAACGCCGTAATCGCAGGCATCGCCCCGGTCGCGGATTCGAATCGGTCAGCTACCGATTCGAAGTCGTCTCCGACTACGGCGCCTTCCGTGACCTTCAAAGGCACCGGATGCTGACCTGCCAGTGGCAGACCCTGACCCCTGATCTCGGAGCTGGCGTGCCGGATGAAGTCATTGAGGCCGGGGCAGGAGGAGCCTATGAACGGGCACTTGAGATATCCCGAGGGGAGTATGAGCGGCTTCGGGAAGCAGGTCATCCGGAGGCGGCGCCCTATGCCCTTTGTCTCGGCTACCGGATCCGATATGTGCTTGACCTGAACGCACGTGAGGCGATGCAGCTGATCGAGCTCAGGTCCGGGCGGGAGGGTCACCCCACTTATCGCGCCGTCGCCCAGGCGATGCATGACGAGATCGCCGAGGTCCATCCTTCCGTCGCAGGCGCCATGGTTCACCTCGACACTTCGATGGAACCGCGACTCGAGCGGATGCTTTCCGAGATCCGGACGCATCACAAGCAACTCGCCGCGCTCGAGACCTCCAAGGCCCCTCCAGGCTTCTCTGAGCTCGGCTAACCGGTCCGTTAGCCTGTCCGGATGCTTACCGCCCGCCTTCCCCGCGCCTTGCCCTGCGCGCTCTCTTTTCTGCTGTTGGCCCTGATCGTGGTTTTCGCAGCATGTTCATCCAACCCTGACCAGTCCGAGGCGAAAGCGGCCCGCTGGCAGCCGAAGCCGACCACCGCGGCCTGGCAGTTTCAGCTTCAGGGCAGGATCGACACATCGATCGATGCGCCGGTCTATGAGATTGACGGGTTCGACGTTTCCAGGGCCACGGTGAAGAAACTTCATTCACTTGGCCGAAAAGTCATCTGCTACATCGATGTTGGGAGCTGGGAGACCTATCGTCCTGATGCGAACCGCTTCCCGAAATCAGTGATCGGCAAGGTTTACGACGGTTATCCGAACGAACGCTGGCTGGACATCCGGCGATTCCGAAAGTTCGCCGAACCGTTGAAGGACCGGATCAGGATGTGTGCCCGCAAAGGATTCGACGGGCTCGAGCCAGACAACATCAACGGCTGGGAGAACCCGACAGGGTTTCCGATCACCGCCAGGGACCAGCTCGTATTCAACCGCTGGATCGCCCGTGTTGCCCATCGCAACGGACTTGCTGTCGGACTCAAGAACGACGGACGCCAGGCCCGCAAACTGGTTGGTGATTTCGACTTCGCGGTAGTTGAACAATGCTTCCAGTACCACGAATGCGGACAGTTCCTGCCCTTCATCCGGGCCGGCAAGGCGGTCTACTCCGTCGAGTATGAACGTCCACTTTCGGCCTTCTGCGCCCGTGCCCGGAAGCTCGGGTTCAGCTCGATCGGCAAGGAATATGACCTGTTCGCAAGGCCCTGGCGCCCCTGTCGCTAGTTCCCGGTTCGCCGAAGAACACATTTTCCAGTCGAAGTGATGGATTCGGGAGAGCTGCCGAAGGGGTCCGGCTGAGGCGAAGCGGACCCTTTCAAACTGGTTATTTCGTCATTCGATCAGATCGATCAGGCCGGCTATCTCATGGTCGGGGGTGATCTTCGTGCCGGGATCATGGGCATCGTTTCCGGCGACCAGGATTCCATCCAGCCCGGCATTCCGGGCCCCGCCGACATCGGTATCCAGGCGGTCGCCGACCATCGCGACTCTCGACCCTTCAGGCAAACCGAGTCGTTTGATGCCGAGCTCGAATATCGGCCTTTCCGGTTTGCCGGCGACCACGGCTTGCCTGCCCGAGGCGGTTTCGACCGCAGCCACGATCGCACCGGTTCCCGGCCAGGGCCCGTCCGGCATCGGCATGGTCGGGTCCTTGCCGACCGTCGCCAGAAATGAACCGGCCCGGGCAGCCATCGAGGCAGCCTTCAGCTCGTCGTAGTTGAAGTGTGGGTGGCCGGTAACGAGGACTGCTTCTGCTTCCTGCCAGCGGTCAGCCGGTAGCCGTTCGAATCCCGCTTCGTTCACCTGCTTCAGAAAGCCGTGAGTGCCGATCGCATAGACCTTCCCGCCATCACCGATTTCGCGTCGGGCCAAGTCAAGCAAGGTGATACCAGCGGTGACTACACGGTCCGGGTCGGCGTCAATCCCCTGGTCCCGAAGGGTCCGGGCCTGTTCGGCCGGAGCGATCCGGGGGCTGTTGGTGACGAAAACGGTTGGCTTCCCGGCCTCCGCCAGCGCTGTAAGAGCTTCGGCCGCCCCGTCGATCGGTTCATGGCCAAGCCAGACCACCCCGTCGAGATCCACCAGAAAGCCATCGTATGAGTCGGCGATTGCCACGGAGCGATTCTGTCATCTGGGTGGCCAAAGCTCCGGCAGGGCAGCGCCGGGTGATGGGCACTACTAGAGTTGCGGCATGAGTCTGTCCGCCAGGAACGGCAGTACACCGCGTCCCGTGACGGTTCTTGTGGCTGGAGGAACGATCTCGATGACCGGTGAATCCGGTGCCTCCCCCGAGCTGGATGCAGAGGCCCTCCTGTCCACGATCCCGCCAAATATCGACGTTGCCGGACTCAAGGCCGAGACACTGATGAACCTCCCCAGCGCGCACCTGACGCTGGCAAACCAGCTTGAGATTTGCCGGCGAGCCCGCGACACCGCCCGCCGTGGAATCGGAGTCGTGGTGACCCACGGAACCGACACCCTGGAAGAGACCGCGATGCTCTGCGATGTCCTCCACGACGCGGAGGCTCCGATCGTCTTTACCGGAGCGATCCGGCCCGCTTCCAGCCCTGGTGCGGATGGTCCCGCGAACCTGGTAGATGCGATCAGCGTTGCCGCCTCGGATGCGGCCGCAGGCACCGGGGTGCTGGTCTGTTTTGGCGGCGAGATCCACCATGCCCGTGGTGCCCGGAAAACGGACACGACCTCCCTCGTGGCCTTCTCCTCCCCCCAGACCGGACCGCTTGGGCGGGTGACAGAGGGACACCCGACGATCTGGTCGACGGTTCCGAGGAATCCTTCGCTCGACCCGCCCCATCTCGATGGCCGGGTGCTCGTCGTTCCGACCAGTGCCGGCGATGATGGTGCCCTTGCCCGGGCTGCGCTATCCACTGACCCGGATGGCGTCGTGATCGGAACCCTGGGCGCGGGCCATGTCTCGCCGCCCATCCTTGAGCTTTGGGCTCAGGCAGCCGAACGGATTCCGGTCGTGGTCTACTCACGACCGGAACGGGGAGTGATCCTCAACGCTACGTATGGATACCGCGCATCCGAAGCGGACTTGCGGGAAACGAACGTGATTCCAGCCGGCTTTCTTTCACCCCAGGCTGCCAGGATGAAGCTGCTCGCCTGCCTCGCCTCCGGTCTGAATGTGGACGAGATCCGCTGGGCCTTCGGTCAGGACGATGGCTAGAAGGACAGGCCGGGTCTTCGTCTTTGGCCGGGGCCCGACCGTGGCCGGTCCGGGATCGGCCGCCGCGGGTTTGCGGCCGACACCGGCCGGACCCGCACTGATCTTCAGACCCGCACTGATCTCCAGTCCGGTCCTTTCGCGAAGTTTGACCACCCCTACCGGGAATACCCTCTGAATATGGCGGCCAACGAGCAGGAACCCGGCGGGCACGGATACTCGGATCACAAGGATGCTGTTGTGAAGCGTCTGCGGCGGATCGAGGGTCAGGTCCGCGGGGTTGAATCGATGATCGAAGACGACCGCTACTGCATCGACATCGTCACCCAGGTGACCGCGATCCAGGCGGCCCTGGACAAGGTCGCTCTCGAACTTCTTCAGGATCACGCTGCCCATTGTGTGGTCGGGGCCAGCCCGGAGTTGCAAAGTGAACGGACCGAGGAACTGATGGCCGCGGTCAAACGACTCTTGCGGCACGGCTGAGAATCGATCCGGGGCTGGGAATCGATCTCACGAAACTGTTCGCAGGGTCGTCTCAGTAGCTGTGACGGGCAAGAGCAAAAAGTCGGCAGGGCCGCCACCTTTCGAGGTTGCTCTTGAGCAGCATGGCCCGAAGGTCCATGGGTGGCTTGTCGCCCGGATGGGACCGGAACGGGCTGACGATGTTTTCCAGGAAACGATGCTGGCCGCGCTTCGGGCATGGGACCAGGCGAATCCGGAAACGCTGCGACCCTGGCTTTTCACGATTGCGAGGAACAAGGCGATCGATGAAGACCGCCGCGCAGTCAGGCGTCCCGATCCGCAAGCGGAACCTGATGCCTGGCCATCGGATGAAGTCACCGACCGGCTGGAAGATCCGGTCTGGGATGAAGTCATGGCCCTTCCTGAAAAGCAGAGAGCAGCTGTGACCCTCCGGTTTCGTGGGGACTTGACCCATCGCGAGATCGGCCTTGTCATGCGGACGTCGGAAGGAGCTGCGAGACGAAATGTGATCGAAGGGCTTAGAAACCTTCGCGAAAGGATCAACGATGAATGAACTGGAGAACAGGCTGTCGGAGGTCCCCACAGATACCTGGGGCAGCCTGCGGGAGCGCTTGCTTGAAGAGGCAGCCGGACAGGATCTGCTCGACCTTGCCTACGAACGGCATGATTCCCCGTTCGGGACTTTGCTCGTGGTCGCGGGGCCCCGGGGGATCCTGCGGATAGCCCTTGCCACCGAAGATGAAGCAGAGGTTCTGCATGATCTTGCAGCACGTGTGTCGCCGAGGATCGGTCGTGTCGGCCAGAGCGCGATAGCCACGGCCAGAACGCAACTCGACCGTTACTTCGACGGTCGACTCCGGGATTTTGAGCTGCCCCTTGACTGGCAACTGACCAGGGGATTCCGACGGGAAGTTCTGAAGCAGACCGTGGCCATTCCATACGGCTCCACTGCCAGCTACGCGGAGGTGGCGAACCAGGCCGGAAACCCACGTGCGGTCAGGGCGGCCGGATCGGCCCTGGCAACGAACCCGCTGCCGATCATCATTCCTTGCCACAGAATTCTGCGCTCGGACGGGACCACAGGCTCCTACCTGGGAGGATCCCGGATGAAGGAAGCCCTGCTCGCGCTGGAGCAGGGCGGCGCAGACTAGGAGGCGTTGCGAATCGCTTCGAGCAATTCGCCCTTGTTCATTTTCGAACGACCATTGATTTCGAGTTCTGTCGCCATCTCATAGAGCTCGGCCTTGGTTGATTTCTCGTTCACGGTCGGGGTGAAGAGGGCCTGGGCGGGAGGGGCAACGGGAACGTCCCGGGCGGAACTCGCTTCTGTTCCGGCAGGGCTGGTCGGGGCTTTTGCAGTCGACGGCTTTCCGGTCGGCTTCCCGGGCTGGGCATTGTCCCGCTGGACCTGCCGCCAGGCCGCTACAACTACGGCGGTAACTCCGGCGATTCCGATTGCGACTTTCTTTTTCACTGGTTCTACCATCCGCGACTGGGAAAAACGGGACTGATTACGCGGCGAACTCTACCTGCAGAGTTCTTTTGGCCTTAGTCTCGCCACGTGAAGACTCTTCTCACCGCGGTCTTCGTGACCGCAGCAATCTTGCCGACGCCACATCCGACCGCGACTGCCGAGCCGACCTCGACTTCAGACTTGTCCGGCTCGACTGGCGCGCGCGAGCTACCCCCGGTTTTCCGGGGGGAAATCGTGCGCCTCGACCGCAACCTGAGACAACGCATGACCGGCTCCTCCTGGCATCCGGGATGTCCGGTCCCGCTTCGTGACCTTCGGCTCCTGAAGCTGCGGGTCCGGAACTTCGAAAACGAGGTCAAACGTGGTCGCCTCGTCGTTCACAAGACGGCCGCATCTCGCATGGTCAATGTGTTTCGTCGCCTTTTCGAGGCTGGCTTCCGAATTCGTCGGATGCAGTTGGTGGACGCGTTCGGGGCCGACGATCACCGTTCCATGAATGCCGACAACACATCCGCCTTCAACTGCCGCGAGGTGGCCGGACGCCCCGGTGTGTGGTCACGGCACGCTTTCGGCAGGGCGATCGATGTGAACCCGGTCGAGAATCCTTACGTCTTCGGCAGCCATGTCTCGCCGCCGAAGGGTCGGCCTTTCGCCGTCCGATCACCCCGCCGCAGGGGAATGGTCAATGAGGGCGGTCAGGTGGTCAGGATTCTTGCGTCGATCGGATGGGAGTGGGGAGGCAACTGGTACGGCGCGAAGGATTACCAGCATTTCTCGGCGTCCGGGGATTGAACCGGCTCTCGCCCGGTTAGTATCGGGACGACCTGTCGCGCTGAGTTCGTAAGCACCGCTTCGATTAAGGAGTGCGACCCGGATGAAAGCGGGTGCGATGGAAATGTCTGAGGTGGTGACAGAAGTCGGTCACGGCACCGCGGTCAGGTTTGGCCTTTCCGCCGGTGAAACGATTCGAATCGAAACTCCGGATGGCTCCCAGGGCGGGGATTTCAGTTTTCCCGGTTTTGATCAGGGATTGACCAGAAACAAACTGGGCTGGAAGCGCTTCGGCCGACCGTGGCTGGTCTATTCGGCTGAAACCGGTGATTCTCTTTTCGACGTGGATGGTGAGGCGACCTTCGAGGTCACTTCGATGGCTGGCGAAGGAGTTGCGGACATCATGTATCCCGGCTGCTGGGATGAGGTCTACCCTGACCGTCGTCAGGGCTGCCAGGACCTGATTTCTGCGGCCCTCGGGATCGAACGCCGTGAGCTTCAAGGCATGCTCTCTTTCTTCATTGGCTTTGCGGCAGATGAGGTCGCCTACCGGGGACTCGCGGGAGTCGATCTCCAGCCGGGCGATCACCTCGAATTCCTGGCTCTGCGTGACGTGGATTGTGCAGTGTCGGCCTGTCCCGACACCGGGATACCGGGTTGGCGACCGGGCAGCCTCCGCGTTGTAGTGATTTCGCCAGGCCGAACAGGAAGCGGGGAGCCTGGGGCATGAGTCGTCAGGAAGGTTTCCGTCTGGCAGTTGCCCAGCCTTCGGTGGGGGAGGACAGGCCTGAAGAGTCCAGGGTCCTCGACTCTACGGCGATGATCCGTGAAGCAGCTGAAGCCGGGGCGGAGCTGCTGCTTTTCCCGGAGAGCTATCCGGGTCCGATAACCGCGGGACTTGGCTTTGATGCGGGGCCGGAGATCGCTGCGGCATGTAAGGACGCAGGCATTGCCGCCTGTTGGGGACGGGTCGAGCCGTCCGGCGATGGCCGGTATTTCACGGTGGTCCATCTCACCGACCGCAACGGCAGGCGGGCTGGGCGATATGTCCGGAGCCACCCGGCCACCGGCGATGTCCATCCGGTGCTTTCAGGGGCCCCGATGGCCCCGGGGCCGGCACTCGGTGTCTTCGTGCTTGGCGGCTTGAGATTCGGGGTGGTCGTTTGCTCGGAGCTCTTGAATCCGGAGATTTGCCGGGTTTTGGCTCTGCGTGGTTGTGAGATACTGCTCGCTCCCGCTGGTGGAGGCTTCCACCGGGTGGCCGGGAACTGGCAGCTTCTGGCGAGGGCCCGCGCGGTTGAGAACGAGTGTTTTGTCGGCCTGACCCAGCAGCTCTTTGGTGATGAGGCAGGGTCTGCCCTGATTGCCGGGCCGGAGGGTGTGCTGGCTTCCGGGGCGGGGTCGGGCCTGTTGGTCGCTGACCTCGACCTCGGTCGTGCACGTTGGCTCCGGTCGAATGACGATTCGATGCAGCAGCCGAAACCGTTCAGTTCGCTACCCGGCCTGCTCCGGGCCCGCCGCCCCGAGCTCTACCGGGAGCTAGGGGAGCAATCGGATGGTCTCTACGACTACGAAGAAGCCAGCAGGCAGAGCCAAACCGCGAAGCCAAACCGCGAAGGTTGTGGTCCGAAACACAGCCACCGCGACCGGAAGCACAACGAGATTGAAGATTCGGCCAAATAGCGCTCCTTTATTCACTCCAGGTGCCAAAACAAAGAGAGGGTCCCGGATTTCTCCGGGACCCTCGCAAACCAGTCAAGCCTATGGTCAGATCAATATCTGCCGTCAACCACAGTGCCCGGTCAACCACGGCACCCGGTCAGCTACGGCGCTTGATCAACCACAACCTGTGTTGTTTCCGCAGCTGCTGCAGGTGTAGCAGGCGCCTGTGCGCTGCATCATGCCGCCGCACTGGTCGCAGGCCGGACCGAGCTCTGCTGCCCCCGGGGTGATGTGGAGCTTGGCTGGGACGACCGGGACATCATCCGTCAGCGCAGACCCGGCCGGGACCGAACTGCCGCCGGCATCGGGCACAGCCGCTTCGGCCGCCGGCGCCGAACCGCCGCTCCCGCTGCTGGCTCCACCGTTGTCCCCGTTTCCATTCCCGCCATTGCCCTGAGCCTGGCCGTTCCCGCTTCCGTTGGCGATATTGAGTCCGGCGTTCTCGGCTTCCTTCCGGCTGCGGACCTCAGGGGTCATGATCCCCTGCTCCTCGAGGAAGTCAGGGTCATTGATGAACTGGGAAGCGAGCCAGCGCATGATGTAGTCCGGCATCGACTTGGCGAAGGGAATGTCGGGGTTGCCGGTGATTCCCTCCGGGTCAAACCGCATGTAGCTGAACTTGTTGACGAACACTTCCAGCGGCACCCCGTACTGCAGGCCGAGTGAGATCGCAGTTGCGTAGGCATTCATCATGCCCCGCATCGTCGAACCTTCCTTGCCGATATCGGTCAGGAAGATCTCGCCGACCGACCCATCCCTGTATTTGCCGGCCGTGATGTAACCCTCATGGCCTCCGACCGAGAACTTGTGGGTGACTGAATCCCGGGTCTTCGGCATCCGGTGCCGGACCGGTCCGGCCGGGGGAGCTTCCGCCTCGGCTTCCTTCTCCTTGTCCTTCTGGGCGTCGGTACGGAGAGCCTGGGCTGTCTTCGAGCCGTCCCGGTAGATCGCCAATGCCTTGAGTCCGCCTTCCCAACCGCGGGTGTACGCATCCGCGATGTCCTCAACGGTCGCATCATTCGGCATGTTGACCGTTTTCGAGATCGCCCCGGAAAGGAAGGGCTGGGTCGCCGCCATCATGTCGATATGGCCGGTATGCGAGATTGCCCGCTCGCCAACTGCGACATCGAAGACCGGCAGGTGCTCTTCCTTCAGGGCCGGGGCTCCGACAATCGTGCCGTGCTCGTTGATGTAGGCCTCGATCTGCCCGATTTCCGACTCCGAATAACCGAGTGTTTGAAGGGCCAGTGGCACCGACTTGTTGACGATCGTCATGTTGCCGCCGCCGACCAGTTCCTTGAACTTGACCAGAGAGAAATCCGGCTCGATGCCGGTTGTGTCGCAGTCCATCAGGAAGCTGATCGTCCCGGTCGGGGCCAGCACCGTCGCCTGGGCGTTGCGGTAGCCGTGCTCTTCACCGGTTGCGACGGCCACATCCCACTCGGTCCGGGCCGCGTTCAGCAGCTCATCGTGGACACCGTCACCATTGATCTCGTATGCCGCGTCGCGATGCATTCGCATCACATTGTTATGCGGCTCGCGGTTCAACTCGTAGGCGTCGTAAGGACCCATCGCGGCTGACACTTCGGCTGACCTGCGGTAGGCACGGCCGGTCATCAGCGAGGTGATCGCTGCGGCCACGTTCCTGCCCTCATCCGAGTCATAGGGCATGCCGTTCGACATCAGCAGCGCACCGAGGTTGGCGTAACCGAGGCCGAGCTGACGGAAGGCCCGGGCGTTGTTCCCGATTTCCTCCGTGGGGTAGCTAGACGGACTGACGACGATCTCCTGCGCGAGGAAGACCGTGTCGACGACAGCCGAAAATCCCTCAGTGTCGAAGCTTCCGTCCTCGCGACGGAACTTCATCAGGTTGATTGACGCGAGATTGCAGGCCGAATCGTCAACGTGCATGTACTCCGAGCAGGGGTTCGAGGCGTTGATCCGACCCGATTCCGGGCAGGTGTGCCACCGGTTGATGATCGTGTCGTACTGGATGCCCGGATCGGCGCATTGCCAGGCAGCATCCGCGATCTTGTTCATCAGGTCACGGGCCGAAAGGGTCTTGGTGACTGAACCGTCAGTCCGGGCAAGCAGGTTCCATTCGGCATCGTCAGCGACCGCCTTCATGAACTCGTCCGAAACCCGGACCGAGTTGTTGGCGTTCTGGTACTGGATCGAGGTGAAACCCTCACCGTCGATCGACATGTCGAAGCCGGCATCACGCAAAGCGCCCGCCTTCTTCTCCTCGTCGGCCTTGCAGGTGATGAAGTGCTCGACGTCCGGATGGTCGACATCGAGGACGACCATCTTGGCCGCGCGACGGGTCTTGCCGCCGGACTTGATCGTGCCGGCCCAGGAGTCGGCACCGCGCATGAAGGAGACCGGGCCGGAAGCGGTGCCGCCCTTCTTCAGCGGTTCCATCGAACCACGGATGTTGGAGAGGTTGATGCCGGATCCGGAGCCGCCGCGGAAGATGTTGCCTTCCTTGGTGTTCCAGCCGAGGATCGACTCCATGGTGTCCTCGACGGAGAGGATGAAGCAGGCCGAGCACTGCGGTGACTCCTCGAAACCAACGTTGAACCAGACCGGCGAGTTGAAGGCGACTTCCTGGTGAAGCAGGGTCGCGGTCAGCTCGGCCTCGAAAGCGTCAGCATCGGCGTCGGAGGCGAAGTATCCGCCGTCGCGACCCCAGTTGGCGATCGTCCCGGAGACCCTGCCAATCATCTGCTTGACCGAGTTCTCACGATCCGGTGAGCCCATCTGGCCCCGGAAGTACTTCTGGGCGACGATGTTCGTCGCGTTCTGCGACCAGGACTTGGGAAACTCGACCCCGCGCTGCTCGAAAGCAGGCTTGGCCGGATCGCCAATGATCGCGTCGCGGAGCTCCCACTCGACCTGGTCGAAGGGGTGGATTCCTTCAGTGGTCAGGCGACGCTCGACAACCACCCCGTTGGGGTTAACACGGGTTGACTCGGAAACTGACTGGGACATACTCTGGCTCTCTCCTCACTGCTCGGGACGACTGGTTCTGCTTACGACTGGCAATTCGTGAATCTCACTGACTGGGTGATGCGGTCTGACTGGTGCTGTGGTGTTGCCTTGCTGCGGTACTGCGGGTGTTTCGAAGTTCAGTTCCGGCTGAGCTGAGAGCTCAACCGGTCAAGTTCCGCCTGGACATCCTCGACGCCGAGCTGGCGGTATACAGCGGCGAACTGCAGGTATGCGACCTGGTCGATCCGCTTGAGGCCCGCGAGGCACATGTCGCCGATCCGGGCCGCTTCAATCTCTCCGCCGTCACGGACGGCGACCTTTTCGATCCGGTCGACCAGGCCATCGATCGCCTCCGGCCGGACCGGTCGCTTGTGCGAGGCGCGCTCCAGCCCTCCGCGCAACTTGACGCGGTCGAAGGGCTGGCGCCCGCCATCCCGCTTGATGACGAACAGGGCCTGTGCCTCATACCGCTCGTAAGTGGTGAAGCGGTGATCGCAGCTGGAGCACTGCCGCCTTCGGCGCACAGCACCCCCCTCCTCGGAGCTTCGACTCTCGAGGACACGACTACCCTGATGTCCGCAATGCGGGCAACGCACATGGCAAATTATACTAGGAATGGCGTCGGACACCTTCTTGGTACACCATATATAGCGTTTCAAAATTATGTTCATTCCGCGATTTGCGGGATCGACACACCAAGTGCTCCCCACACACATGCGGTTTCGGGTGATCGGTACGATGGTGGGCAGTGAATGACGGCAGGGAAAATTGTGAATCCGGTCAGGGTGAGGACGCTCCGCAGAAGGACAGCACCATCGCCCGTGCTGCCGCCGCGCGCGAAGCTGCGGTCGAACGCGCCGGACTCGCCCGCGAGGCAGCCGTGGAACGAGCGGGAATCGCGCGTGACGCCGCGGTTGAGATAGCCGGCAACGCCCGCGTCGCCACGGTCGAGAAAGCCGCCGCCGTCAAGGAAGCTGCGGCCGAATCGATCAAGGCGATCAAGCCCAGGTTCCGCGGGGTCTCCCACGAATGGGCTTTCTTCCTCTCGCTTGGTCTCGGAATCTCTCTGCTGATCCTCGCCGACACACCAAAGAAGTCCCTCGCGGTCGGGATCTACGTCATCTCCCTTTGCGCCCTCTTTGGAACAAGCGCTCTCTACCACCGGATCAACTGGAAGTCGGTCAAATCCCGGATGCTGATGCGCCGGCTTGACCATTCGATGATTTTCCTGCTGATCGCCGGCACGGTGACGCCCTTCGCCCTGCTCACCATGCACGGAACCTGGTCGACCGCCATCCTGATCGCGGTCTGGTCGGCGGCGGCTCTCGGCATCGTGGTCGAACTGGCCTGGATCCACTCGCCGAAATGGGTCAGCGCCCTCATGTATGTCGCGGTCGGCTGGATCGGTGCGGTCGCTTTTCCCCAGATCGTCGGCACTGCCGGTGTCTGGGCCGGGATGCTGATCGCGACCGGCGGCCTGCTTTACACAGCGGGAGCTGTCGTCTATGCGACCGGACGCCCCAACCCGAGTCCGACCTATTTCGGGTACCACGAGGTCTTCCACCTCTTCGTGATCGGCGCCGCAGCCCTGCATTTCGCGGCCGTCGCCATGTTTGCTCTCTGATGATCGCCCGGACTGCCAGTTGACCTACGGCGGTGCCTCCGAATACAGCGGACCCCCCGAATGGTCGACATTCGCGGTCGGCGATCACTGGATCCGCATGTGTCAGGCCGGACCGCATCAAGGTTCGGAAGCGGTCGTTTTCATCCACGGCAACCCCGGATCGGCCTCTGACTTCACCGCCCTGGTGAGCGAAGCCGGACTGCTACGACGGGCGATCGCACTCGACCTGCCCGATTTCGGCGAATCGATCGCCGCCCCGGGTTTCACCCATACGCTGGATGAGTACTCAGCCTTCGTCGGTGACGCATTGGAGGCACTCGGCATCCGCCGGGCCCATTTGGTGCTACACGATCTGGGTGGTCCGATCGGCCTGAACTGGGCGGCATGGCACACCGGCCGGATCGCCGGAGTAACCCTGATCAACACCGGCGTCCTGGCCGGTTACAAGTGGCATCGAACTGCGCGGGCCTGGCAGACGCCTTTGGCTGGCGAAGCCCTGCAGGCGATCACCTTCCGATCCGCTTTTCGCCGGACGATCTCGAAGCAGGAGCCTCGCGGATTGCCTCGCGAGTTCCTCGACGGGATGTATGACAACTACGATCGCCGGACCCGTCGGGCCGTGCTTGACCTGTACCGGGATCTGAAAAAGATCGGCAGCACCTCGAAGGATCTGATCCCGAAGCTTGCCGCGGCCGACCCGCCCTGCCTCGTGATCTGGGGTGCCGGTGACCCCTACATCCCGGTCGCCTTCGCCGACCGTCAGCGCAGTGCCTTCCCCCGGGCCCAGGTCAACATTCTCCCCGGCTCCGGCCACTGGCCCTTTATCGATGACGCGCCCGCAGTCAGAGGACTCCTCACCGATTTTCTGGCGACCGTCGAATAGCCGGCCGTTTCGAGTTTGGTTGCAATCACGTCGAAAAGCTCGAAATCGTAGGTCCTCGGCTCCCGGCATTCGGCAGGTGTCTGGCCATCCAGACTGCTCGGCCCGGCTCGCGAACGGCCGTTCCCGGGACGGTGACCTCCTCATCAGGGACCCGCACCCGAACCTAAC
>JAGQUU010000058.1 GCA_020438345.1 Solirubrobacterales bacterium
TCGCCTTCACCTGACATCGCGTTCCCTGGGAACTCGCTCAGGATCCCTTCCGACCAGCGGATCAGGCGATGCGGGTTCACGCCGACGAACGAGTAGCGCCCGACCTGGCCCCTTTCTGCCGATTCGAGCAGGAAGCAGGGGCCGTCCTGGCGGAGTTTGAGAAGCGCGGATACCGGCGTCTCGCAGTCATCCGTGTAGCGGAGCGCAACCGGAATCACGTTCGACTCCGGCACCAGCGAGCGAGCTACATCGAGGCCGGGGTTCAGCCGGGCCGCAAGTTCAGGTGCGACGGCCATTCAGGACCTCACCGACATCAGAGAGCGTGATGCCACGGTTGCGGATCAGCGCCATCAGGTGAAAGAGAACATCGGCAGCTTCCTCGGCCACTCTTTCATCGCTCTCTTCACGCACCGCACGAGTCACCTCTTCGGCCTCTTCCATGACCTTTCCGCCCGCGAAATCCGGATCTTCAAGCAGTCTGGCCACATAGCTGCCTTCCGGCCTTTCAGCAAAACGGGATTCGATCGTGCGGGCGAGCTCGGCCAGTGCCTCGCCGTTCACGGGCCCAGGCGATGCCCCGGAATCCAGCTCACGGAAAAAGCAGGTCCGTTCACCAGTGTGGCAGGCCGGGCCGGACGGTTCCACCAGGGCAATGATGGCATCGCCGTCACAGTCGATCCGCAGCTGAACGACCTTCTGGACGTTGCCGGATTCCTCGCCCTTCTGCCAGATCTTCTGGCGGGAACGGCTGAAATAGGTGACCAGCCCGGTTTCCCTGGTCCGGCGCAGGGATTCCTTGTTCATATAGGCGAGAGTCAGGACTTCGCCGGTATTCGCATCCTGAGCGATGCACGGCACGAGCCCATCATCATCGAACTCCACTTCCACGGAGCTCACTCGGTTCCAGCCTGGCTTTCGGGCGATGCAGAATCGCCGTTGTCATCGGTGGTGAAGGGGATGTACCAGAACCCGTTTTCTCGAACGAGTTCAAGTTCCCGGCCCGCAGCGCCGGTGAAGACGACCATGGCGGTGTCACCGTCGACTTCCATGCTTTCGATCTCCAGTGTGGGCTGGTCACCCGCCTGATCGAGGATCGCCTGGGTTTCCTTGATGCATCGCTTGAGGGTATGAAAGGTCGCTTCCATCTGGGTCGGCTGCATCAACTCGCAGAAACCGTCCGCATCCCGATCTGCGGTAACCCGGTTGAGCTCACCGACCAGGGTCGTGATCGCCGCGGTGTCTTCCTGGCTGACCGGTTCCTCCGAACCACCGCACCCCGCGACAATCAGGATGGCGACCAGCAGGCTCATTGTGGCGGCTTTACGAAGCATGGGTCAATCCTACGGAAGCCACCTTCACGAAGCTCCGGGGGAGCCTTTAGGGTTCCCCCAATGAAGTGGAAGAAGGGGAGATCAGGCGACCGCAACGTCATCGACATTCGCGGCGCCAAACGTGGTCGTCGCGGAAGCAGCGGCGGAACCGGTGTCGGCGGTGTCGGCGGTCTAGGCGGCGGCAGCGGCCCTGGCATGCGACTGCCCGGTGGCAAGGGCAAAATCGGCGGCCTGCTCGGGATCGTCATCGTCATCGTGATCATCGGTGCCCAGGTACTCGGTGGCAGCGGTGGTTCGGGGTCAGGGTCCGGCTTTGACATCGGTTCGGTCCTGAATGGCATGAACGCGGTACCTGGTGCGGAGAACCCCTCCCCGCTGCCGGCCGGCCAGGACCCGGATGCCGACCTCAAGGATTTCTCGGCGTATGTATTCATCGACGCCCAGCAGGTCTGGCGGCAGTCCTTCAGGAAGGAAGGAAGGCCGTGGCAGGACGCCCAGCTGGTCTTCTATTCAGATGCGGTGAGCA
>JAGQUU010000059.1 GCA_020438345.1 Solirubrobacterales bacterium
ACCGGACCGATACCGCTGACCTGGTCCAGTTCATCGATTGAGCCCAGTCCTCCCTGCGAGTCGCGAAACTCGAGGATCTTTTCGGCAGTCACCGGTCCGATCCCGTCGATCTCTTCCAGCTGCTCCCGGGTCGCGGTACCGAGACTTACCGGAGCCCCGGGGGCACCTGGAGCAACTCCCCCCGCACCGACGCCGGCCGCCCCACCACTGCCGGCGGAGCTGGAAGGCACTACAACCTGCTGGCCGTCACTCAGGGTTGCGGCCCGGTTGATCAAGCCAACGACCGCGTCGCCGGTTGGTCCGCCGGCCCGGTCGATCGCATCAATGACTCTCGCGCCATGTTCAAACCTGTACACACCGGGCTGGCGTACTGCTCCGGAGACGTCAACAACGAGCCTGCGTGAGCCAGCGCTGATTTCAAAGCCACCTCCGGCCGACTCACCGGCCTGCCCCGGATCAGCCCCGAAACTCTCCGAACCTGCACCCGTATGCTCACCGGCTCCGGAATCGCCGCTCCTGATCGAGTTCAGCCCGACCAGCAACAAGACAGCGCCAACGACGACGTAAACAAGTATCTGGCCATTGATTCGGGGCATGCCCCGACCTTGCCAGGAAAGACCTCACACGTGGCTCTACAAAAGCAAAATGTGTGTGAATTCAGGCCGGCTTGACGACCAGGTTCACAAGCTTTCCCGGGACCACGATTTCCTTGACGATCGACATCCCCTCGAGGTGGCGGATGACGTTCTCCGCAGCTTTGGCCGCGGCAAGTATCTCTCCCTCGGGAGCACCATCAGCGACTTCGATCCGGTCGCGGACCTTGCCGCCAACCTGGACCACGATGGTCACGGTGTCGCTCTTCAGCATTTCCGGGTCCGCCACCGGCCAGGAGACCTCCCAGACCCGCTCACCTGTCACCTTTTCGTACACCTCGGCAGACAGATGAGGGGCAAATGGCTGGATCAGCGATGCCGCAGTTGCCGTGGCGAACCGGATCGATTCTGCTCCGTCGCCGCCTGCTCCGACCAACCGGTCCTTCACCCTGTAGATCTCGTTGACCAGTTCCATCACGGCGGCGATCACCGTGTTGAACTGGAAGCCACGATTGAAGTCTCCGGTTGCCTTGTCAATCGCCCAGTGTGCCTTCGAGGCGACCTCCCGGGCATCACCTTCAAGACCTTCCGGCGAGCTGACCGGCGCCGCCTCGCCTGTCGCCGCCAATTCCTCGCCGAGCCGCCAGAGACGGGAGAGGAATCGATGGACGCCTTCCACGCCTTCATCTGTCCAGTCGCCGGACCGTTCCGGCGGACCCATGAAGCAGACATAGGTTCGGGCGGCGTCGGCCCCGTGCCGGCCGACGATCTCGGAGGGGCTTACCGTGTTCCCCTTCGATTTCGACATCTTCGCGCCGTCGCGGGTGATCATCCCCTGGGTGAACAGGTTGGCGAAAGGTTCGACCACGCCGATGTGACCCATGTCCTTCAGCGCTTTGGCGAAGAAACGGGCGTAGAGCAGGTGAAGGATGGCGTGTTCGACCCCGCCGATGTACTGGTCGACCGGCATCCAGTGGTCAGCGGAGGTGCGATCCCAGGCGGCTTCCTCGTTCTTTGTGTCCAGGTACCTCAGGAAGTACCAGGAGGAATCGACGAAGGTGTCCATCGTGTCGGTTTCCCGCTCGGCCGCGGCACCACATTTCGGGCAGGTCGTAGAAACCCAGTCCGCCGCCGCAGCCAGCGGACTCTTGCCCTTGGGCGCGTAGTCGTCGATCTCTGGCAGCTTCACCGGAAGCTGGTCATCGGGAACCGGCACCATGCCGCACTGCTCGCAATAGACGATCGGAATCGGGGCACCCCAATACCGCTGGCGGGAGACCAGCCAGTCACGCAGACGGAAGTTGACCGAAGCGTCACCCCGGCCTTCCAGCTTCAGCCAGTCGATGATCTCGGCATACGCCTCACGGTTGTTCTTGCCGTCGAAACGCCCGGATCCCACCATCGCGCCATCACCGCTGAAGGGCAGTCCGTTTTCGTCTCCACCTTCCTCCGGCTCGCCTTCGATCACCCGTTTCACCGGAAGGTTGAACACTCTCGCGAACTCGTAGTCCCGCTGGTCATGGCCCGGTACCGCCATGATCGCGCCGGTGCCGTAGTCCATGAGAACGTAATCGGCGACGAACATCGGAATTTCCTCACCGTTGACCGGGTTGGTCACGGTCCGGCCGAGGGGCACGCCGGTCTTGGCCCTGGCCTCGTCACCTCGTTCCGCTACCGACTCCCGGGCGACCCGGTTCACGTATTCGCGAACTTCTTCTTCGACTTCGGTGCCCTCGATCAGCTGATCCAGGTCCGGGTGTTCCGGTGCCATCACGAAGAAAGTGGCTCCGAAAAGAGTGTCCGGACGGGTGGTGAACACGGGAAAGTCGAGGTTGGCCGACTCGCAGCGGAAGGAAACTTCAGCCCCTTCGGAGCGGCCAATCCAGTTCTTCTGCATGGTGATCACATGCGAAGGCCAGGACTCGAGCTCGTCGAAATCATCAAGCAGCTGCTCGGCATATTCGGTGGTCTTGAAAAACCACTGCCTCAGGTTGCGGGTCTCGACCTCGGTGCCACAACGTTCACAGCGGCCATCGACGACCTGCTCGTTGGCCAGCACGGTTGCGTCCTTGGGGCACCATTGAACCGGGGCCTGGGTGCGGTACGCCAGCCCCCGCTCGAAAAGCTGGAGGAAGATCCACTGGGTCCAGCGGTAGTACTCGGGAGTGTGGGTAGCCAGCTCCCGCGACCAGTCGATCGAGACACCCCAGTCCGCGAACTGTCTCCGGAAGGACGCGATGGAACGCTCGGTCGCGACCAGCGGAGCCTCGCCGGTCTTGATCGCATTGTTCTCGGCCGGCAGGCCGAAAGAATCGAATCCCATCGGGTGGATGACCTCGTATCCGTTGCGGCGCCGGAAATGCGCGATCGCATCGCCGAGCGAGTAGCACTTGAGATGACCTACATGAGGCTCGCCCGATGGGTAGGGCAACATCTCCAGTACGTAACTCTTCGGCTTCGCCGGATCGAAATCGCCCTGGCCCGGATTCGCCACCTCCCAGGTGCCTTCATCCGCCCAGATCTGCTGCCATCTGCCCTCGATCTCGCGAGGTTCGTACCGACTCATCGGCGCTGAGTCTATTTCGCAGGCACCACGACCGGATTACCGGCCTTCCGTCGCCC
>JAGQUU010000060.1 GCA_020438345.1 Solirubrobacterales bacterium
GGACCGACAAGGTCCGCCTTGGCACCGGGATCGTCGGGGTCTTCCAGCGAGGTCCGGCCCTGCTCGCCCAGCAGGCGGCAGCGCTCACCGACGCATCATCCGGAAGATTCGTTCTCGGCATCGGCGCTTCTTCAGACCGAATGGTCGAGGGCTGGAACCAGATCCCGTTTGTGAAGCCGCTCTCCAGGGTCGAGCAGACGGTTGACTTCCTGCGGGTCGCTCTGGCCGGCGAACGCACCGACACCGGTTTCAAGCTCGAAACCGCCCCGGCGCATGAGACGCCGATCATCCTCGCCGCCCTGCGCGGCAAAATGCTCGAACTAGCCGTGAACAAGGGTGACGGTGCCTTCACCAACTTCCTGCCCCTTTCCGGATTGCCCAAAGTGACGCAGGGGATCGATGGTGCCGGCAACGACTTCGAGCTTCTCTGCCGGTTCTTCTGCATTCCCGGCCCAAGAGAACAGGTCGAAGGGCTGGCCCGTTTCATGTTCTCCAGCTACATCACGGTGCCGGTCTACGCGAACTTCTTCCGCTGGCTCGGCTACGAGGAAGAAATCGCACCAATGGTCGAGGCCTGGGAAGCCAAGGATCGCCAGGGAGCCGCCGCGGCCGCCCCCTGGGAACTGATCGAAGACACCTTCCTGCTCGGCTCCCCTGAACAGATCCGCGAGCGCCTCGACGAGTACGTCACTGGCGGCATAACCCTGCCGGTGATCACCCCGATCACCACCCCCGACAACCACGCCGCCCTGATCCGCGCTTTGGCTCCCTGAGGCGGAGTCGACGAGCGATCCGACGGGTTCAACCGGTGCCTTCGGCTTCCGGGTCGGTCCAGACCTCCTTCTCCCAGGGCGCAGTGATCGGATCGAATCGGGCCGGGCGGGAAAGCGGGCCGTCCTTGATCGACTCAAGCGGGACCAGACGGACCAGGCCCGCCGGTGTGTAGCCGGGGTAGTTCTCCTCGTCGACATCATCGTCGACGTTGCCGGCGTGGCTGCCACCGGCGATCAGGTAGGTCCCGGTCGCCTCGCCCCAGCCACCCTTTTCCCTGAGTCCGGCCGCTTCAGTGGCATCGGTCACGATGCTCCAGCCGGCGTCAGAACCCCAGTTCGCAACCGAACGGCCGTGGTTGTATCCGGCATGCGACGAAGCCCTCTGGCTGATCGACCCGTCAGCATCTATCCGGACCTGCATTGACTCCCAGTCGTGAGGGTGAAAGCCCTGCTCCTCCAGCACCGGGGCACCACGAAGCGAAGCGCTCTCCGGGTAATAGGCCCAGTACTGGATATACGTCGCAGAGCCTCGTTTCAGCACGCGTGTGAAGAGTGTCACCGGTTCGCCTGCGGTCGACCGGGTCACTTCACCCTCCCCCGGCCCGTCAGCGCACCATGGTGACCGGCAGGTGCGGTAATCGACGGGCAAACCAAGCATGTCCGGGCCGTACATCAGGGTGGGAGTCCCTGACCTGACCAGTTCTGCGAGTTCCTCACCGTAGGTTGACTCAAGCGAGCCTTCTCCGGCGCAACCTCCGGAAAGTGAAGCAGCACAGAGCAGACCGGTTGAAACCGAGTGGATCAGGGCGGTCCCCGGCACCTTTACTCCGGCCGCGAACATACCGGCCATCACCGCCACCAGCATGAAGACAAGTCCGATCCATTCAACCGTCGACTGTCCACGCCTTTCCCTCAGCATCTCCGCCATGAGCTGATCCTGACCCGAGGCTGCTCACATGTGGTTGAACTTTCAGACAATCAGGTCACGGACTGCGGAAGAAAGCCTCCGGCTGTCGCCGATAGAGTCAATCCATGGCCGACCGCAGAAAGCCCAACTCGCCGCCTCCCGCCGCCCAGAAGAAGGACCTCCAGTGGAAGTTCTGGGTTTTCGGGATAGCGGTGCTGCTGCTTCTGATCGTCGTGCTGCAGAACTCCCAGCATGTCGAGTTCAAGATTCTCTTCCTGGTCGACACCTCTGCGCCGCTCGTCCTGCTGCTCCTTCTGGCCGCGGTGATCGGGGCCGTGATCGGCTACACCGCCCCGATCCTGCGCCGTCACCGCCACAAGACCCGCCAGGAATACGGCAAGGAATAGCCGGCTGCCACCCGACGGCCGGAAGTGACTGAATCAGCCGGTGCCGAGGCGGTCCCGGGTAACCGAAATCGCCTCCGGGCTGGAATCAAGCAGGACGTATCGGCGATCGAGCTTTTGGCAGACAGCTCCAAGCGTGCCGGAACCGCAGAAGGGATCGAGACAAAGATCGCCGGGCCGACTTGAAGCGGTGACCATCCGGCTCAGAATCCCTTCCGGTTTCTGGGTCGGGTAACCCGTCTTTTCGGAACCGTTGGTCGGCACGATCGTGTGCCACCAGACATCGGTCGGCAACTTGCCTTTCGCAGCCTTCTCCGGGGTGACCAGGCCGGGGGCCATGTAGGGCTCCCGGTCCACCTCGGTCGAATCAAAGAAGTACTGCTCCGGGTCCTTCACATAAACCAGGATCGTGTCGTGCTTGGCCGGCCAGCGGCTCTTCGACTTGCCACCGTAGTCATAGGCCCAGATGATCTCGTTGAGGAAGCACTCCCGGCCGAAGATCGAATCGAGGAGCACCTTCACGTAGTGGGCTTCCCGGTAGTCGATGTGAAGGTAAAGGGTGCCGGTTTCATTCAGCAACCGATGGATCTGTTCGAGCCGGGGAGCCAGGAAAGCGGTGAAGTCGTCGAAGCTATCGGCATAGGAGGACCCGGATGCGACCGTGCCAGTCCCCGTTGCGACCGTGCCAGACTCAGACCCGGATGCGGCCTCACCAATCTCCGACCCGGCCGCGGTTCCTTCCCCCTCCGGTTCCACCGCTTCGGTCCGGTAGCGACGACCACCGAATCCGGTCCGGTCACCACCTTCATCGGCAACGGTCCTGACCCGTTTGCGGGACTGCTGCCTGCCGGTGTTGAACGGCGGGTCGGCGTAGATCAACTGGAAGCTGCCCGCCTCCATCCGGGCCATCAATTCGAGGTTGTCCCCCAGGAGGATCCGGTTTCCGGAATCGGCCACCCGCCAACCGTAAAGGTTCGGCCGGGGCAGAAAAGTTTCCGATTTCAAAGCAACCGTCCGGTCCGTACGGATGCGGTGTCACGAGACAGGTATCGAAATCCGGACCTTTCTCGTGACACCGTTGCGATTGCAACCCGCGTCACCGGGCCTGGGCCCGGTTGGAAACGGCCGACTAAAGGTTCCCGAGTTCGGCGACGATGTCCTGAACGGTGCCCTTGGCGTCGCCAAAGACCATCGCGGTCTTCTCGTTGTAGAAGAGATCGTTGTCGATCCCGGCGAAGCCGGCGGACATCGAGCGTTTGAGGACTAGCACCTGCTGGGCTTCGTCGACCTCGATGATCGGCATGCCGTAGATCGGGCTGGACTCATCGGTCTTGGCGGCCGGGTTGGTGACATCGTTGGCGCCGATCACCACGCAGACATCGGTCTGCGGCAGCTCCGGGTTGATCTCGTCCATCTCCTTGAGCTGGTCGTAGGGCACGTCGGCCTCGGCCAGCAGCACGTTCATGTGGCCGGGCATGCGGCCGGCGACGGGATGGATCGCGTAGTTGACGGTCACGCCCTTCTTGTTCAGCTCGTCCGCCATTTCCTTGACCGTGTGCTGGGCCTGGGCGACAGCGAGTCCGTAACCCGGGACGATCACAACCGAATCCGCATAGGCGAGAGCGATCGCGGCGTCCTGGGCATTTATCGAACGGTACGGGCGCTGCTCCTGGTCGCCGCCGCCACCACCTGAGGTTGAACCCATCCCGCCGAAGAGAATGTTCGCAACGGAGCGGTTCATCGCCGTCGCCATCGCGAGGGTGAGGATGGTGCCGGAGGAACCGACCAGGGTGCCCGCCACGATCAGCGCCGTGTTGTCGAGCGCGATACCCGCCGCTGCGGCGGAGAGGCCGGTGAAGGCGTTGAGCAGAGAGATCACGACCGGCATGTCGGCTCCGCCAATCGGCATGACCACACCCAGGCCGAGCAGCGCGGAGACAACCAGCATGCCGATGAAGAGTGGCTCATTCAGATCAAGGACATCGTTGTTGATGCCGAGAATCACTCCGCCGACAATCAGGATGGCCAGCAGGATGGCGTTAATGACCTTCTGGCCGGGCAGGGCCAGTGGCTGGCTGGGGATCAGGTCCTGCAGTTTGGCGAAGGCAACATTCGAACCCCAGAAAGAGATCGAACCGATGACCATCGCCAGCAGGGTCGGAATCATCACCTCAAGCGGGACTTCCGCGACCGCCTGAAGGCTCTTCGAGACGACGATGCTCAGGTTCTCGAAATCAAGGAAGAAGGTATGCGAAACCGGTTCCTTGCTTGAAATCACATCGCCGAGATGCACCCAGTGGCGATACTCGGACCAGGCGATCAGGGCGATTGCGCCGCCGCCGAGGCCGTTGTAGAGGGCCACCATTTGGGGCATCTCGGTCATCTTGACCCGCTTCGAAGCCACCGCTCCGACGATCGTGCCGACCAGGATGCCGACGATGATGATGCCCCAGTTGCCGATTCCATCGAGAGCCAGGGTGGTGGCAACGGCAATCGCCATGCCGATCGCCGCAACTCCGTTTCCTCGTCTGGCCGAAGTCGGGTGAGTGCCCTGCTTGATCCCGATGATGAACAGCGAGAAGCTGATTATGTAGAGAATCGCGACCAGCGACGAATCCGGCGCCAGCGCAGCAAGCAACGGACTCACGAGCCGGCCTCCGTCGAATCAGCTGCAGCATCGGAGGCAGATCCCTCACCGGCAACTATGGGCTCCGCGGGCTCGGGCTTCTTTTTCTTGGGCCCGAACATCTCCAGCATGCGGTCGGTGACCATGAAACCACCAACGATGTTGATCGTTCCGAAGACGATCGCGATAAAGCCAATCAACTCGCCGACGAAGTCGTCTGCGTAACCGACCACGATCAGGCCGCCCAGCAGGACGATCCCGTGGATCGCGTTGGTCTGCGACATCAGCGGCGTGTGCAGCGTGGTCGGAACCTTGGAGATCACTTCGAAGCCGACGAAGACCGCCAGCACGAGGATGGTTATCTCGGTTACGAGGTCCATCAGCGGGCAGTCCTCTCTCCGCGAATCTCACCGTCGTGGGTGATCGTCGCGGCATCGATGATGTCGTCCTCGAAGTCCAGGGTCAGGTTGCCCTCCCCGGTGATCATCAGTCCGAGCAGGTTCTCGAGGTTCTTGGCATAAAGCTGGGAGGCGTGGCCGGGCAGCTCGGAAGCGAGGTTTTTCGGTCCGACGATCTTTACGCCGTCCTTGACCACGGTCTGGCCGGGCTCGGTCAGTTCGCAGTTGCCCCCGGTTTCGGCAGCCAGGTCGAGGATCACGGAGCCGGGGCCCATGTTGGCTACACCGGCCGCAGTAATCAGGGTCGGTGCAGCCCGGCCCGGTATCGCGGCCGTGGTGATGATCACATCCTGGCGGGCGGCGTTCTGATCGATCGCATCGCGAACCTGCTGGTTTTCCTCGTCGGTGAGCGGCCGGGCGTAACCACCTTCGTCCTCGGCATCGGGGATGAAGTCAAGCTCCAGCGGACGACCACCCAGGGAAGCGATCTGCTCCCATGCGGCGCGGCGGATGTCGAAACCTGTGACGATGGCACCGAGGCGTTTGGCTGTGGCGACCGCCTGCAGCCCGGCCACGCCGGCACCGAGCACCAGCACACGAACCGGGCGGATCGTGCCCGCAGCAGTGGTAAGCATGCCCCAGAACCGCCCCGACTCCTGCGCGGCTCTCAGAGTCGCTGCGTAGCCCGCTGCGGTTGCCTGGGAAGAAAGCGCGTCCATCGCCTGGGCCCGGGTTGTCCGCGGGATCAGCTCCATCGCGAGAGCCGTGGTCCCGGCCGACGCCAGTGCCTTGTTTGACTCCGCGTCGGTCAGCGGAGAGAGATGGCTGATCAGATACTGACCCTTTTTCAACTCGCCGATTTCGGCCGCAGAAAGCGGCGCGACATGGAGGAGCAGATCCGCGGCGAGCACGTCGGCATGTGAGCCGACGGAGGCTCCGGCCTCCTCGTACTGGGCATCCGGATGCCCGGCAGCATCGCCGGCTCCGGACTCGACGACGATCGCGACGCCCTCACGCTTGAGTAGCGACTTGACCGACTCGGGAACCAGGGCAACCCGGTTCTCCCCTTCAGCAGTTTCTCTGGGTACACCGATCTTCATGGACAAGGCCGACTCAGATTATGGGAATTGAACGAACGAGGGGTCTCCGGCTTGACGCAGGTCCCTGATCTTCTGCCCTAATCCTGCGTCAGAGCCGCCAGACGCTCGACCGTATGCCTCATCTGATCTACCTCCGGATGGACCGGGGTCGCAATCAGACGATCGATCCCGTTCTCACGGAAACGGTCCAGTCGCCCGGAAACTTCTTCTTCGGTCCCGATCAGAGAAACCGCATTGACCAGTTCGTCGGGGAGAGCCTTGAAGGCACCTTCCTTGTCGCCCGACTGGAATCGTTCCTGGACCTCGTCGGCCACGTCGCCAAAGCCGAACCGGTGTGACAGGTCAACGTAGAAATTCGTCTTCTTCGAACCCATCCCGCCGAGGTAGAGCACCAGACCCATGCGGACCGTGTTGCGGGCGGCTTCAAGGTCGCCGTCGATCGCGACCTGGACGGAGGGTGAGATCTCGAGGTCTGCGCGGGTCCGCCCGCCAGCGGCGAGGCCCTTTTCGATGTGTTCACCCCAGGCCTCTTCGAACTTGTCGACGCTGAAGAAGATCGGAATCCAGCCGTCAGCAACTTCTGCCGCGATTTCGACCGAACGGCGGCCGATCGCGCCGAGGAAGATCGGAATGTGGTTTCGGATCGGCTTGAAGTTGAGCTTCAAGGGCTTGCCCTGACCGTCGGGCAGGGGCAGTTGGTAGTGCTCGCCCTGATGGTCGAGCTTGCCTTCGCGGGCGATGATCTCCCGAACCACCTCGACGTACTCCCTGGTGCGGCCCCACGGCTTTCCGTAGGGAACCCCGTACCAGCCTTCGGAGACCTGAGGGCCCGAGGGACCAAAACCGAACATGAACCGGCCGTTGGAAAGCGTGTCGATCGTTGCCCCGGCCATCGCGGCGGCGGCAGGCGGCCGGGCCGGCACCTGCATGATCGCGGCACCGAGGTTGATCTTCTCGGTCTGCGCTGCAAGCCAGGCAAGCACGCTCACACAGTCAGATCCGTAGGACTCGGCGACCCAGACCGATTCGTAGCCGATGTCCTCCGCGAATTTCACCGCGTCGATGGCATCTTGACCCTTGGGACCGATGCCCCAGTAACCGAGGTACAACCCGAGCTTTAGCGACATGGGCGCAGATTACCCCAACAGAACACATTCTGGTTTTGTTCCATAAGGTGGGCAGATGTGAACGGCAGATGGAGACCGCAGGCAACTGGATTGAAGTCCGGAGCGCTATTTGGCGAAAACTTCAATCTGGGTGGGTATTTTGCTTCCGCTCCAGGACTTTGAAAATTCCGGGCGCGGCTTCCAACATCGCCCTTACATCGGCCTTGCCGGGTCGGCCTTCCCAACCGGTCGACGAGCAGTAGACAAGCGCGGATCCAGCTCCCGTGGAAACCCCGAGGCCCGCATCCCGGACCGCGGCCAGAACACCGACCGGCAGGCTTTCGGACTCCGCCGCGGATACCACCTCTTCCCGATCGAACCAGAGTGCCGGACCGTCGTAACCAACATCCGATACCAGGCCGATGTAGTAGCGAATCCCGTAGTACTCGCTCTCGTACTCCATCCACAGCAGGCTGGCTTCACGTCCATCCGGCAGCTTCCCTTCGAAGGATTCGTCAATCGCACCGGGCAGCGGCAACAGGATGTGAGCGGCGTGGAAAGCAGCCGGATCGATCGGCGAGAAGCCGAGCTCGGCTGCGAAATCCGGTGCCGAAGTGTCCTTTGCTGCGCCGGCCAGCCTGGTCACCAGCCTGGCCAGGCGACCACCGCGTTCGGCTTTGGTCCAGTTCGTATACCCCTCGGGGCTGCGTGGCCTCGGCACTTCGCCGAGTCCAACCTGCTCGAGTACCTCGTCCCGGATCCGGCCCGCCACCTTCCCCCCTGTCGCGGCCACCAGGTCGAGATATTCCGGATCAACCTGGTTGCCGGCCGTTGCCTGGCCCCGCCATTGCGGCAACTCGCAATTGAAGGATCCCGACGAAAGCCGGAAGCCGAAGTCCGGCGGGGTCTCGTGGGCGAGCCAGTCGATCAGGGTCGGGGTGAACAGCCGATAAAGCCAGACCTGATCCTGACCCCTGGCGATCTCGATCACGAAACGCCGGTTCAGCTCGATCGACTCGAACTCCTGGCGCTGCCGCGGCCGATTGTCGCCCGCCCACTCGAAAAGCCCGGCCGCGAATTCGTCTGGCCGCACATTCAGGAGCGGCACGTAGGCAACCGTCTCGGCCTGGCGGGCAATGAACACCGTATGACTCATTCCGGCATCCATCCCGATCGTCTTTCCGAAGGTTGCCTGATGGCGGAGCTTGCCGATCGTCCCGCCCGGCATTCGCCCGACCAGGGACCAGATCGCATGCTTCACAGGGCCCGGCTGCTGCTCGGGTGGGGGCGCGCCGGGATAGGCGGGGTCAGCGCGGACTTCGAGCCCACGTTCGGTCGCATATTCCCTCAACCCGGCCTCGCACCGCTTCAGTTCCTCGAGCGCCGACCCATCGTCTCCGAACGCCATCCATGTCTCCCCTGCTGGTTGATCGAGCGCCAATCCTGAACTACCGCCGGACCCCGGTCAAGCGGCTTCGAACCGTTCAGCCTCCCGACCGGTAACAATCTGCCCGTGAGCGATACCGCGACCCAGGTACTTCCGAGCGGCGGCCCCGGCGAAGGGCTCTCTTCCGTCGAGGCGGCGGACCGCCTTCATGAACTGGGACCGGCCCAGCCGCATTCGTCACGTACGACATCGAGCATCGTCGCCAGCAACGTCTTCACCCTCTTCAACCTGATCATCGGGGTTTTCTTCATCCTGATTCTTTCCCTGGGGCTGTGGGCCGATGCGATCTTCGGCCTGATCGCGATCGTCAACACCTGGATCGGCATACGCCAGGAAATGAAAGCGAAGGAGACCCTCGACCGGCTGGCGGTTCTGGTCGCTCCCCGGGCCGAGGTGATCCGGGACGGCCAGCCGATCGAGTTGCTTGCCGACGAGATCGTTCCCGGTGACCTGATACGGCTCTCGCCAGGTGACCAGCTGGTCGCCGACGGGCAGGTGGTTTCCGCCCGGGGCCTGACCGTCGACGAATCGATGCTGACCGGCGAATCGGATCCGATCGGCAAATCGTCCGGCCAGGAAGTCCTTTCCGGCAGTTTCGTGATCTCCGGATCGGGATTCTGCGAGGTAACGGCTGTGCGTGAAGAGAGCTATGCAGGCAGGCTGGCCGGTGAGGCAAGGGCGTTCCGGCACCCTCCGTCGCCGCTTCAGGAAGAGGTCAACCAGGTGATCCTGGTCTGCACCTGGGTTCTGCTTCCGCTGGCTGCCCTGCTGATCGGTTCGCTGGTCATCCGTGAAGTTGCGATCGTCGAAGCCGCGCAGACAGCCACGGCCGGCCTGATCACCCTGATCCCGGAAGGTCTCGTGCTCCTGATGAGCGTGACCTTCGCTGTGGCTGCCGTGAAGATGGCCCGTCGCGAAACCCTCGTCCAGCAGATCAGCGCAACCGAATCCCTGGCCTCGGTTGACACGATCTGCGTCGATAAGACTGGCACCCTGACCGACGGTGACCTGACCGTGGTCGAGGTGATCCCGGCGGATGCCGGCGGTTCGACCCTGGCTGCCCGCGAGCTCGGTCGCTACGCCGCCAGTGCGGGTGACCGCAACATGACGCTGGAAGCTATCGCGGAGGAGTTTCCCGGTGATGCGATGCCGGTGGTCGGCGAGATCGCGTTTTCCTCGGAGTGGAAATGGAGCGCACTGACCTTCGACGATGGCGGCGGCCGCTACAGCCTCGTGCTGGGCGCCCCGGACCTGATGATCGCTTCGGGCTCGCTGGCACTCGCGGATTCACTTGCGGCGCGGCTGGATGAGGAGACCCGGGCCGGCAGGAGGGTGGTCGCGCTCAGCCGGACGACCGCCGCCCTGCCCGCTTCCGGTTCGGATGGACATCCGCAGGGCCTGGAACCGGTAGCTCTCGTGGTCCTGCGCGAGAACCTTCGTCCCGGGGTTCAGGAAACCCTCGAATTGATGCGCAGGGAAGATGTCTCCCTGAAGCTGATCTCCGGTGATGCCCGGGCCACCGTCACTGCTGTCGCGAGTGCTGTGGGGATTCCTTCCGGTGCCGGCGTTATCGAAGGTCCGGACCTGCCAGAAGATGAAGATGCCCTGGCTGAGGTCGCGAAGGTGAACACGATCTTCTGCCGGATCCGGCCGGAACAGAAGCGGCAACTGGTCACGGCACTGGCAACCTCTGGCGCCTACACCGCGATGATCGGCGACGGAGTAAATGACGTCCCTGCCCTGAAGAGCGCCCGCATGGCGGTAGCGATGGGGTCAGGTAGCCAGGTGACCAAATCGGTGGCCGATGTAGTTCTGCTCAGTGACCAGTTCAGCCGGCTACCTGAAGCGATCGCAGAAGGCCGTCGTATCGCCCGGAACATTCACCGGCTCGGCCGCCTCTACCTGACCAAGACCGTCTATGCGGCGGCCCTGATCGTGCTGGTTTCGATCCCCGGCTTCACTTTCCCCTTCCTGCCCCGGCATCTGACCCTGGCCGCGTTCCTGACAATCGGCATCCCCTCATTTGTGCTTGCCCTCGCTCCTTCCGACGGACCGCTTTACCGTGGCCGGTTGCTCCGGGCACTTGGGGCATTCGCCCTGCCGGCCGGTATCGCCACGGCACTTGCTTCGATCCTTTCCTTTTTCCTGGTCGACTTCGTCTTCGGAGGTGGTGTCGAAGAAGGAAGGACAGCTGCGACCACAACTCTGATCATCCTCGGGCTCTGCTTTGTGCTGCTTCTGGAGCGTGGCCCCGGGCGGGAACACATCGCGATCCAGAGCTACATGCTCGCCATGGTCGCCGGCCTCGGCGCACTTTTTGCCGGCATTCTCGCGGTGCCGCAGTTGCGCGACTTCTTCGAGATGTCAATGCTCGGCGCTCCGCAATGGTTCATTGCCATGCTCGCGGCCGCGCTCGGGCTGGTTGCTGCCAGCCTGATGTGGCGGCTGCCTCTGATTCAGGCCTGGGAGGTTCCCGATGAGTCCGCGATACCACCCCTGGAAAGGGACCATCCCGCCGGGCCCGGGGAAACCTGGCCACCAGCCGAATCCAGACCGGAACCGGGGCCGGGGCCGGAGCGGAATTGGGAGTCCGGGGCGGATCGGGCCCCGGAACCGGATTCAGAGCCGGCGCGGGGGCCGATCGAAGCGGACACCACGGTTATTCCGGCTGAAGTCGACCTGATCGATGATGGGACTTCCATCCTCCCGAGGGAGGACGAGGACCCGAACCGCTAGAGGGTCTCGGCTTCCAGTGACTTGTAGATCCCCCGGGAAGCGGCGGTCAATACCCGGGCGACGGTTTCCGCGTCCTCCGCTGAGACCAGGTCCATGAAGCTCTCTCGAAAGACCCGGTCTCGGACCGGCTGCATCTCCTTGAGCGTTTCACGGCCTTTTTCAGTGATCCCGAGGAACGTTCCACGACGGTCCGAAGGGCAATAGCTGCGTTCGACCAGGCCGGCTTTCTCGATCCGGTCAACCAGCCGGGTCAGACCGCTCTTGGTCACGTTGACCTTGCAGAGCAGGTCTTTCGGACGGGCAGGATGCTCAGACCCGCTCAACGCGAGCAGGACTCCATAGAAGCCGAGATCGGGCAGTCCGGCCTCTGCCAGTTCCTTCTCGAAGCGCTCGGAAATCAGGAGATAGGTGCTGCGTATCGCCTGGAACGCCGCTTCATGCGACGAATCTGTCGCTGCTCCGCGAGTTTCTTCTACCTCGATCGCCGTTGCCATAAAGCACATTGTAGCGCAAGTAGTTGACACCGCAACTATTTGTGCTACGGTGTCGGCACAACAGTTGCTCACGCAACCTTTTCGGAATCAACTTAACTCGAATCCAGGTAGACGAAGGGAAACAGCATGACCACCACCGAACAGGCAGTACGCGTCGAAACCGGCATCTACGGCATCGACCCCGTCCACACCCATGTGGGTTTTGAGGTAAAGCACCTCGGTATCTCCACTTTTCGCGGCAGCTTCGGCGGCTTCGAAGGCAGCATCACGGTCAGCGACGAGGGAATTTCGGCAATCGAGGGGTCGATCGACGTCTCGACCGTCGAGGTTCCGGAAGAGCAACTGATCGGCCATCTGCTCAGCCCCGACTTCTTCGACGCCGAGAATCACCCCAGGGGCACCTTCGTGTCGACTGGCATCAGAAAGGTTGACGGCGAGGTCTATGAGGTCAGCGGCGACTTGACCCTCCGCGGCGTCACCAACCAGGTCACTCTCCAGGTTGAAGTCGAAGGCGCCGGCATCGGCATGGACGGCAGCCCGGTCCTCAGCCTCAAGGCAAACGGCGAAGTCAACCGCAATGACTACGGCATCTCCTGGGGCGCTTCACTCGACAATGGTGCCGCTGTCGTCGCCGAGAAGGTCCGCCTCGTCCTCACCGTCGAAGCGGTCAAGGCAGGCGAGTAGCGATGAAGGTCCTGGCAATCGTCGGAAGTCTCCGCGAGAACTCCTTTTCGGAGCAGGTCGCCCGCGCTGCGGGCGACCTCTCTCCGGAGGGTGTCGAACTCGAGATCTTCGAAGGACTGGACTCGATCCCGGCTTATAGCGCCGACCACGACCCGGCCTACGACGGGCCCGAGGCGGTTGCGGCGGAGGTTGAGAATCTGCGCGACAGCATCACTGCGGCCGACGCCCTGCTGATCGTCACCCCGGAGTACAACGCTGGCCCTCCCGGCTACCTGAAGAATGCAATTGACTGGGCTTCAAGGCCCCACAAGGCCTCTTCCCTGGCCGGCAAACCGGCGGCGATCGTGTCCCAGAGCCCAATGCCGTTCGGCGGAATCTGGGCCAACCAGTCGATCCGCAAGTCCCTCACCATCACCGGCACCCCGACCGTCGAGCGAGAGCTGGCGATCGGCAAGGTTGACGAGAAGATCGAGGATGGCCGTCTGGTCGAGGATCAGGCCCGGACGGACCTGACCGCCCTGATGGCCGAGCTGAATGAACTGGTCGCAGTGATCGCCGGCCAGCAAGCCGAGCCGGCGGCCATGGCCTGACTCCTGCCTTCCGCTGCCCAGCCAGAACGTCCGCCGCCAACCGGCGGCGGACGTCTTCGGTTCCGGGGTTCAGCCGGTGAAATCACCCGGTGAAGCCGGTAATCAGGTAGGAGCAGTCATTCCGGGCCGCGACAGTGCGGGAAGTGGCGACGATCGAAGCCTGGAGGAAACGGCCGGACTGGGTCCAGACATTGACCGGGAAGACCGTGGTGCCCCCCGAGTTCAGGATCACCGTATTGAGGGTGAGGCTGCGCGAGGTATTGGAATCAAGTCGGTAGTAGGGCGAAGTCGGAAGCGCCGAGCTGGTCGCATCCTCACTCGACTGCACGAAGGCCGAGAACCAGGTCGCCCCGTTCGAGCGCATGTTGCACCGCGCCTTGAGAGTGAAAGGTCCAGAGGTGAAGATCTCACCCACGGTCCCCGACTGGTCGGTCGAAACGTCATCGATTTCGGCCCGGGCGTAAACCAGCCCGACCATGTCACGGTCAATTGCTCCCGGAGCGAGCTTTTCACGGGTTATCGAACCGTTTGCGACCTTGTCACTCGTGATTGCCGCACCGGCGACTTTGGCCGAAGTGACCGCGCCGGCGCCGATCTTTTCCGGGGTGACAGCGCCCGCCTTTATCTGGTCCGCATCGACTGCATCGCGCGTCAACTTCGAGCCGTCCACACTGCCCCGGGCCAGCTTGCGTGCGGTGACCGCACCGTTTGCGATCTTGCCGGTCTTCACCGCATTGGGCTTCAGCTGGCGGCTTCCGACGGAAGCCTTGTCCAGGGCATAGGCCCCTCCCGTGAGGGTCATGAAGAGAGCCAGCAAAGCCAATGCATTTCGGCGAATGTGACCGGCGACGCGTCTGGACAGGGAAGAATTGACGGATGAGGGCGTTCGTTGTTTTTTCATGCCGCCATACTCCGGCCACGGGAGATACCGGACATCAGGGTTCGACCCTGAACCGTTGCCGGATCCCGATAATCAGGGCATGAACCGGACCGGTCTACCACCTCGGGAATGTGATTTCGCCGTCGTCGGTGGTGGAATCCTCGGGCTTGCAGTCGCCCGGGAACTAAAGAGCCGGGAACCCGATTCCCGGATCTGCCTGCTCGAAGCCGAGGACCACCTGGCCGCCCACCAGTCCTCGCACAACTCAGGCGTCGTACACGCCGGTATCTACTACTCGCCGGGATCGCTGCGGGCCAGACTCTGCGTCGAAGGCGCCGCCCGGCTAAGGGAGTACTGCGCCGAACGGAACCTTCCGTGGCAGGCCAGCGGCAAACTGATTGTTGCGACCGGCCCGGAGGACCTTCCCCGGCTCGACGAGCTCGAACGCCGGGGGCGGGCCAACGGAGTGCCAGGACTCGCACGGGTAAGTGAGGACGAAATCCCCGAAATCGAACCGGCTGCCTGGGGATTCTCCGGCCTCCACTCACCGGGGACGGCAGTTACCGATTTCCGTGCGATATCCGAAGCACTCGCCGGGGACTTCGAACGTGCCGGGGGAACGATCCATCTGGACGCGCCGGTGCTTGCGGCGCTGCCGACCGCGGCAACAGGAGGTTCTCCGTCCGGTTCAGGCACTGGTCTGAGGATCCGGATTCCGGCCGGGTACGTTGATTGCGGGCGGGCGGTTTTCTGTGCCGGCCTCCAGTCGGATCGCCTTGCCCGGGCCTGCGGTGGGGCGACCGAACCGAGGATCGTCCCGATCCGGGGCAGATACCTCAAGGTAAAGGCGGGTCGCGAAGGCCTGGTCCGGGGCAACCTCTATCCGGTCCCCGATCCCGACCTGCCATTCCTCGGTGCTCACCTGACCCGGACCGTGGATGGTTCGCTCCTGATCGGCCCCACTGCGATGCTCGCGGGGGCCAGAGATGCTTACCGCCTCCGCAAGGTCCGCCCGGGCGATCTCGCCGAGACAATCCGCTGGCCGGGAACCTGGGGCCTGCTACGGCGGCACTGGCGGGCAAGCCTTGCTGAAGTCGCCAACTCAACCCGTCCGGTCCGCCTTGCCCGCGAAGCGTCGCGCCTGGTACCGGCCCTTTCCGCCGCCGACGTGGAACCCGGTCCGGCCGGGGTCCGCGCACAGGCCCTTGACCGTCAGGGAAGCCTCATCGAGGACTTCCTGATCGAAGAGGCGCAGGGTGCCGTTCACATCAGAAACGCCCCCTCGCCCGCGGCGACTTCGTCCCTCGCCCTCGCCAATCTGGTCTGCGATCTGGCCCTCGGCTGAGCCCGGTGCCCGCGAATGCTAGGTTCGACTCATGACTGACGCTTTGACCTGCCCGAAATGTGGATCTGACATGCGCTCCTACGAACGCAACCAGGTTGTGGTTGACCAATGCACCGGCTGCGGCGGGCTTTTCCTCGACCGCGGCGAACTTGAACGCCTGGTCGAAGCGGAGAGCTCCTTCTACTCGCAGACCCAGCCACCCCCAAGCCAGCAGGCCCCTCCTCCCCATCAGGAACGCCGCTACGACGACCGCGGCAGCCACAAGGGCAAGAAGAAGTCCAAGAAAAGCTTTCTCGAAGACTTCCTCGAGTTCTAGCTCCGCCAAGAGAAAAGCCCGCCCCGGGTTGCGGGACGGGCTTTTCGATGAAGCGGGATGCTGCGGGATGGCTACTTGAGGCGTTCCACCAGCATCGCCTCGCCCTGACCGCCGGCGACGCACATGGTCTCGATGCCGAACTGATGGTCATCGGTCTCCATGACATTGAGCAGCGTACCCATGATGCGGGCACCGGTCATGCCGAAGGGATGACCAAGCGCGATCGCTCCACCGTGGGTGTTGAGCTTGTCCAGCGGGATGCCGACCTCTTCGCTGATCGGGATCACCTGGGCGGCGAATGCCTCGTTGAGTTCGACGGTATCGATGTCACCGATTGTCATCCCGGCACGATCGAGCAGTTTCTTGACCGCCCAGATCGGGGCAACGCCCATGAGCTCCGGCTCGTTGCCGGCAGTGGCGGAACTGATGATCCGCGCCCGCGGGGTA
>JAGQUU010000061.1 GCA_020438345.1 Solirubrobacterales bacterium
GCTCCAGGCTGAATTTGGCTTCCGAAGCCTCATCCACAGTGCTTTCTTCTGAAGTTTCTGTAGCAGTCATACTCCGAATGTTACACGGATCGATGACATCGTTCTGTGATCTGGCCCACGGCAGGTCCAACCAGCCGGGCCGGCTTCAAGGCGAAGTGGCGAGTTGCGAACCGGCTGGTTCAGGCAGCCCGGGCCGAAGTGCCATCGCCGAACAGCTGGTCGATCTCGGTCGCCAGACCTGGCGACCTCCTGACCCGATAGTCGGGACCGAGCTTCAACTTGTGCTCACGCTCCCCGGAAACCACCACGACCACATCCGATTCTCCCTGATGGTGTCCGAAAACCGACTTCATCTCTTCCAGGGTGTCGAGCGACATCTGCTCGGGGCTCACCTTCATCAGGAACGGCTCGGATTTCTTCTCGTATTCCTCTTTGGCCTTTTCGATCTGGGCCTCGCTGGGATTGAAGATCTCGGCGTCCCGGACCCTGATCTTGGTCCCTTCTTCCGACTGGTCGATGGTGCCGCGCACCATGACGACCTCGTCGAGTTGAATCAGGCGCTGCTTTTCCGAACCGTCAAGATCGAAGAGCAAAAGTTCAACCTTGGACTCGATGTCGCTGAGGGTGGCGAAAGCGATGTTCTTTCCTGCCCGGCTCCGGATCTTCCTATATTCGGTGACCAGCCCCCCGACCTTGATCCGGGCGCCATCCTTCTCGCGGGCCAGATCGGTCACGCTGCAGTCAGCCTCCGCCAGGATCGCCTCTTTCAGTCCGTCCAGCGGATGCGCGGATAGAAAAGTGCCCATGGTTTCCTTCTCCAACGCGAGCAGTTCTTTCTGGTCGAACTCGACCTCGCTGATCGGCTCGTGGCTGGCTCCGCCAGACACTTCAGCGGCCCCGTCCAGGCTGAATATCGATGCCTGACCCATCATGGCGTCGGACTGCGCCTTGGCACCGGCAGCGGCCGCATCGGCCACCCGTTCCAGCATGCCCTGGCGCGAACCGGGCAACTGATCGAAGGCACCGCACTTGACCAGACATTCAATCGCCCGCTTGTTTACCGCACGGTTGTCAACCCTTTCGCAGAAATCCCAGAGTGATTCGAAAGGTCGGTCCTCACGAGCACGGATTATCGAATCAACGGCTCCCCTGCCAACATTCTTCACCGCGTTCAGGCCAAAGCGGATGTCGGTCCCGTCGACCACAAAGCTGTGGTCGGAGACATTCACATCCGGCGGGAGAACCTGAATGCCCATCCCCGAGCAGTGACTGACGAAGAAAGGAACCTTGTCTTTCGTGCTCATGACCGAGGAGATGACCGCCGCCATGTACTCGGCCGGGAAGTTCGCCTTCAGGTACGCGGTGCGGTACGAAATCAGGGCGTAGCAGGCAGCATGTGACTTGTTGAACGAGTAATCCGCTGCCGCCTCGTTGGTACTCCACAGATAGGCTGCGAGCGCGGGATCTGTCCCTGAGGCGGCCAGGCCTTCCATGAACTTCGGCTTCATCTCGGCCATCAGTTCACGCTTCTTCTTGCCGATCGCCTTCCGCAGGTCGTCAGCTTCCGACGGTTCAAAGCCGGCCATATCCTTGGCCACGGCCATCAGTTGCTCCTGATAGAGGAAGCAACCGTAGGTGGGCTCAGTGATCACCTTCAGCCGCGGGTCGCTGTACTCGACCGATTCCGGGTCATGTTTGCCCCGGGCGTACTTCGGGATCTCGCTCATCGCTCCTGGCCGGTAAAGCGAGACAAGCGCGGTGATGTCATCGAACTCGGTCGGCACGACCTTGCGCATGGCTTCCCTCATGCCGTCCGACTCGAGCTGGAAGACCCCGACCGAATCACCGCGGGCCAGCATCTCGAATGTCACTGGATCATCCAGCGGGATTTCGCCGATATCGATCTCCACCCCGCGGGACCGGCTGATGATGGCGACGGCGTCATCGATCACGTCGAGGTTCCGAAGCCCGAGGAAGTCCATTTTCAGCAGACCGATCTCCTCGACCGGATTCATCGAGTACTGGGTCACCGTCTTGAACTGTCTGACGGGTTTGCCGTCCTCCCCTGTTTTCGCTTCAGCCGACTTGTCCTCGACAAGCTGCAGGGGAACTATCTCCTTCAGGGGCCGGCCGGAAATGACGACCGCCGCAGCGTGAATCGAGGTGTTCCGGATCTTGCCTTCGAGACCGCGGGCAGTGTCGATGATCTTCGCCGCATCCCGATCCGAGTCGTAGGTCCTGCGGAGGTCTTCCCCCTCCTTGAGACATTCTGCGAACGAAGGCGAGCGGCCCATGATCGGCTCCGGGATCTCTTTGGCCAGCCGGTCCCCGGTCGCGTAATCGAAGCCATGAACCCGGGCGGCATCACGCACCGCGGCGCGAGGAGCCATCTTGCCGAAGGTGATGATCTGCGCGACCGAATCAGCCCCGTACTTCTCGGTCACATACTGGATCATTTTGTCCCGGCCACGCACCGAGAAATCGATGTCTATATCCGGCATTGACTTGCGTCCGGGGTTCAGGAATCGCTCGAAAAGAAGATCGTGCTCGACCGGATCGAGATCGGTGATCCCAAGCGAATAGGAGACGATCGAGCCGGCAGCCGAACCACGACCAGGGCCGACCGCGATCCCGTTCTCCTTGGCGTAGTGAACGAAGTCCCAGACGATCAGGAAGTAGGACGGGAAGCCCATATCCTCGATCACTCCAAGCTCGAACTCCATCCTCTCGCGCGCTTCGGCCGGGACGGGGTTCCCGTAACGCTCCTCCAGCCCCCGCTCGGCCAACCGGCGCAGCATCTCCGTTTCGGTTTCTTCACTGCCGGTCGGGAACGAGGGCAGCAGGATCTGGCCAAGGGGAATATCGATCGAGGTCCGGTCGGCGATCTCTACTGTCGAGGGGATCGCTTCCGGCCACTCAGCGAATTCGCGGTGCATCCGCGCAGCATCCTTGAGAAAGAACTCGTTGGTGTCAAACGACATCTTCGGGTTCTCAAGCGTCGACTTGGTCTGGACGCAGAGCAGGGCACTGTGATTCAGGTGATCCTCTTCGCGCAGATAGTGGACATCGGCTGTCCCGACCAGGGGCCGGCCGACCTCACGGGCAATCCGGGCGATCTGCTCGTTCGCCTTGTCCTGTTCCGCGATCCCGTTCTTCTGGACTTCAAGGTAGACCTGATCCTGGCCGAAAACCTCGATCAACTGGTCGAGATGCTCCCGGGCCTCGTCCGGCCGGTCCTCGACAAGCCGCCTGACGAATCGGGCCTGGAGACAACCCGTGAGCACGATCACACCCTCGGAATGTCGCTCAAGCAGCTCCATGTCCACGTTCGCCTTGCCGCGGTGATAGCCCTCGAGAAAACCTTCCGAAGACAGCGCGACCAGATTCGAAAAGCCGGTGTTGTTCTCCGCCAGCAGGGTCAGGTGGTTTCTCTCGTACCTGCCCTGGGTCTTGACCGCTTCCCGATCATCGACAAAGTAGGCCTCGATCCCGAGAATCGGCTTGACATCGTTTGCCCGACAGGCTTTGTACATGTCGAGGGCACCGTTCATCACGCCGTGGTCGGTGAGGGCGAGAGCGGGCATTTCCAGCTCCGCCGCGCGGGCTGCCATTTCCTTGATGTTGCAGGCTCCGTCCAGCACAGAATGCTCGCTGTGAACA